>NZ_JAHXPU010000046.1:0-1591 GCF_047308185.1 Pantoea sp. B65 | reverse complement strand
ATCAGACAATCTGTGTGGGCACTGCGCGGGATATCTTCACATAGGTAAGGAGGTGATCCAACCGCAGGTTCCCCTACGGTTACCTTGTTACGACTTCACCCCAGTCATGAATCACAAAGTGGTAAGCGCCCTCCCGAAGGTTAAGCTACCTACTTCTTTTGCAACCCACTCCCATGGTGTGACGGGCGGTGTGTACAAGGCCCGGGAACGTATTCACCGTAGCATTCTGATCTACGATTACTAGCGATTCCGACTTCACGGAGTCGAGTTGCAGACTCCGATCCGGACTACGACGCACTTTATGAGGTCCGCTTGCTCTCGCGAGTTCGCTTCTCTTTGTATGCGCCATTGTAGCACGTGTGTAGCCCTGGCCGTAAGGGCCATGATGACTTGACGTCATCCCCACCTTCCTCCGGTTTGTCACCGGCAGTCTCCTTTGAGTTCCCGACATTACTCGCTGGCAACAAAGGATAAGGGTTGCGCTCGTTGCGGGACTTAACCCAACATTTCACAACACGAGCTGACGACAGCCATGCAGCACCTGTCTCACGGTTCCCGAAGGCACTAAGGCATCTCTGCCGAATTCCGTGGATGTCAAGGCCAGGTAAGGTTCTTCGCGTTGCATCGAATTAAACCACATGCTCCACCGCTTGTGCGGGCCCCCGTCAATTCATTTGAGTTTTAACCTTGCGGCCGTACTCCCCAGGCGGTCGACTTAACGCGTTAGCTCCGGAAGCCACGCCTCAAGGGCACAACCTCCAAGTCGACATCGTTTACAGCGTGGACTACCAGGGTATCTAATCCTGTTTGCTCCCCACGCTTTCGCACCTGAGCGTCAGTCTTTGTCCAGGGGGCCGCCTTCGCCACCGGTATTCCTCCAGATCTCTACGCATTTCACCGCTACACCTGGAATTCTACCCCCCTCTACAAGACTCTAGCCTGCCAGTTTCAAATGCAGTTCCCAGGTTGAGCCCGGGGATTTCACATCTGACTTAACAGACCGCCTGCGTGCGCTTTACGCCCAGTAATTCCGATTAACGCTTGCACCCTCCGTATTACCGCGGCTGCTGGCACGGAGTTAGCCGGTGCTTCTTCTGCGGGTAACGTCAATGACGAAGCGTATTAAGCTTCATCCCTTCCTCCCCGCTGAAAGTACTTTACAACCCGAAGGCCTTCTTCATACACGCGGCATGGCTGCATCAGGCTTGCGCCCATTGTGCAATATTCCCCACTGCTGCCTCCCGTAGGAGTCTGGACCGTGTCTCAGTTCCAGTGTGGCTGGTCATCCTCTCAGACCAGCTAGGGATCGTCGCCTAGGTGAGCCGTTACCCCACCTACTAGCTAATCCCATCTGGGTTCATCCGATGGTGTGAGGCCCGAAGGTCCCCCACTTTGGTCTTGCGACGTTATGCGGTATTAGCTACCGTTTCCAGTAGTTATCCCCCTCCATCGGGCAGATCCCCAGACATTACTCACCCGTCCGCCGCTCGCCGGCAAAGTAGCAAGCTACTTNCCGCTGCCGCTCGACTTGCATGTGTTAGGCCTGCCGCCAGCGTTCAATCTGAGCCATGATCAAACTCTTCAATTAAAA
>NZ_JAHXPU010000045.1:382065-604853 GCF_047308185.1 Pantoea sp. B65 | reverse complement strand
TTTGCCGCTTACACCCGCAGCTACCTTTATGATCGCGGCGGTAATCTGACGCGGATACGCCATAGCGCACCCGCCAGCGGCAACAACTATACCACTGATATCACGGTATCCACCCGCAGCAACCGGGCGCTGATCAGCAACCTGACGGCAGAGCCGGCGCAGGTGGAAGCGTTTTTTACCGCCGGCGGTCAGCAAACCCGGCTGCAGCCAGGCCAGAGTCTGAACTGGACAGCGCGCGGCGAATTGCTGCAGGTGACGCCGGTGGTGCGCGACGGTCAGCCCGCAGACCACGAAAGCTACCGCTATAACAGTGACAGCCAGCGCATCATTAAAACCAGCGTGCAGAAAACCGGCAACAGCACGCAGACGCGGCGCGCGCTCTGGCTGCCGCGGATCGAATTACGCAGCCGCTACAGCGGGGAGAGTTTAAGTGAGGCGTTGCAGGTGATCAGCGTTGGCGAAGCGGGACGCGCACAGGTGCGGGTGCTGCACTGGCTAACCGGCAAACCGGACGGCATCAGTAATAATCAGCTGCGCTACAGCTACGATAATCTTGTCCACAGCAGCGAACTGGAACTGGATGCTGACGGCAATATTATCAGCCAGGAAGAGTACTATCCGTATGGCGGCACCGCGGTGTGGAACGCACGCAGCCAGCCGGAGGCTGACTATAAAGCCATCCGCTACGCCGGCAAAGAACGTGATGCCAGCGGGCTCTACTACTATGGTTACCGCTATTATCAGCCATGGGCGGGGCGCTGGCTAAGTGCGGATCCGGCGGGAACCGTCGATGGGTTAAATCTGTTTCGCATGGTGAGGAATAATCCTCTGACCCTGACTGATAACAACGGTAAGGCACCGGTGTACCCTGCCAGCGCAGAAGAGAAGCCAACGGAGGTTGTTTCAACATCCGCCAGTATGGCTCAGCAGCCTGAAGGTGGTGTCGCAGGCGCCGGCAGGCAAACAATCTTTCCCCGGTTAACCAGCGTGGTGCAGACAGAAAATATTATGAATCGGGAATTCCACTACGCGATTCATCAGTTAAGCGCCAGATTTAAATTAGTCACCGATGTGGTTGCTCAGGGGGAGCAACTGATTATTACCGCTCACGCTGATTACGCTCCCTGGAGTGGAGATGTGACAATACCCCCCGGAGTGACAGTCAAATTTCTCAACCCGCATAATAGCTACCTGACTGATATTGATATTCGTGATGTGGTGTTAGGCGCAGATAAAACCTTTGTTTCAGTCAGCAGCGCGGGGGCGGAGCCTGCAACGCGCGAGGCACATGCTTTATTAGCAGAAGGTGGATTATTGCCATTAACCGGTAGCGCTACGCCGGGAAAGGTAAGAAATTATCGGCTGGCTAAATTCAGGATGGATACGATTGGTATGGTGGCCGAAGCGCTGCATGCCAGCCGCAATTATGCCAGTCGGGGGATTGCGCTTAAATCGGACTTTCTGCTTATCCGCGGGCGCATGGATATCCGCGGGATTTTTATTAATCCAACGTTACAGGAGATTTTTGACGCGCTGGAAGCAAACAATATTAAATATACTAATATTGTCGCCGCATTTTGCCGCGGCGGGGCCTTTAAACCGAATAAATCATTTGACCCGAAAAGGCCAGCTTAACAAGGCAAAGCGTTCACCCTGTAACTACCCTGCCGTGAGGGTAAACAGAGCCCGGGTATCCCATTCTGCAGATACCCGGGGAAAGCATCAGTCTTTATGCACCTTCAGCCCTGCCAGTGTCTGGCTGACCGGCATCATCTCCAGGCTGTTAATATTGACATGTTTCGGCAAGGTAGCGACCCAGTAAACCGCTTCGGTCACATCTTCCGGCGTCAGTGCGGTGGTGCCGTCATAGACTTTACCGGCTTTATCATCATCGCCTTTAAAGCGCACATTTGAGAACTCGGTACCGCCGACCAGGCCGGGCTCAATATCGGTGACGCGCAGCGCGGTGCCGTGCAGATCGGTACGCAGATTCAGGCTGAACTGCCGTACAAAGGCTTTGGTGGCGCCGTACACATTGCCGCCGGCATACGGCCAGCTGCCGGCAATGGAGCCGATATTAATAATATGACCGACATTGCGTTCCACCATCGCCGGCAGTACCGCGCGGGTCATATACATCAGCCCCTTATTATTGGTGTCGACCATATCGTCCCAGTCATCGACATTGGCTTTATGTGCCGGTTCGATACCCAGCGCCAGGCCGGCGTTATTCACCAGCACATCTATATCACGCCATTCTGCCGGCAGAGTAGCCAGCGCCGCTTCAATCCCTGCGCGATTACGCACATCAAGTTGCAGAGTATAGAGATTCTCGCCAAGTTCCTCTTTCAGCGCCTGCAGACGCTCGACGCGGCGGCCGGTGGCAATCACTTTGTGACCATTAGCGATAAACCGGCGGGTGATACTTTGACCAAAACCGGCGGTAGCGCCAGTAACAAAAATAATCATCTCACTGTTCCTCAACGTGTTTCGGGTAATTAACACCTTATCACTTCACCGCAGGGGCGTTAAGAACTGAATCTGCCCGCCGGCAGGAAAGTCTGCACAGCAATAGGGCGCAATCGGGCGCTGATGCGTCCGAATGGTGCACTCCATCACAGCATGATAAGAAACCGTGCGCCAGATGGCGCTGAAAACAGCAAAGCAAACGTTTGCAACTGCAGGCAACCGTTTGCGTGCTATTTATTTTATTTATCGCCTGAATTTGTCGAATGATAAATCTATCTCATTGTTAATTATGGATTTAATTAACTTATTAACACTGGCATCACTTTTGCATTTCATTTAACCAGCATCTTATCTGCTATTACTCAGCGAGAAAGAGACGCTCTTTCTCTATAAAGGAATTGCTATGTCAGTTAACTATACTCAAGCTATTCGTGGGCGATTTTTCGATATTACCGCCACGGTTAACCAGCCAGAACAACTGGCTGACCATGCGCGCTACCTCGAAGATGGGCTATTGCTGATCAATGAAGGACGCATTGTCAGTCTGCAAAGCTGGCAGCAGGGGTGTGGTTTACTGAACGATCAGCGCCAGCTGCTGGATTATCGTGACCGGCTGATGGTGCCAGGCTTTGTCGATACGCATATTCACTACCCACAGACCGAAATGATCGGCGCCTTTGGCGAGCAGTTGCTGGAGTGGTTGCAGCAGTACACCTTTCCGGTGGAAAGCCAGTACCACTGTCCGCAGCATGCCGCCAGAATGTCGGCGTTTTTCCTGCATCAGTTACTGAGCAATGGCACCACCACCGCGCTGGTATTTGGCACCGTGCATCCGCAATCCGTCGATGCGTTGTTTACAGCGGCTGAACAGCTTGGAATGCGCCTGATCGCCGGTAAGGTGATGATGGACCGTAATGCGCCGGAGTATCTCACCGAGAGCGCCGATGACAGTTATCAGCAGACACGTGCGCTGATCGAACGCTGGCATAATCGTGGCCGGCTGAGCTACGCCTTAACGCCGCGTTTTGCTCCTACCTCATCACCCGAACTGCTGGCCAATGTCCGTCGGCTGCGCCACGAGTTTCCTGATACCTGGGTACACACCCATTTAAGTGAAAATCCGCAGGAAGTGGCGTGGGTAAAATCACTGTTTCCCGAGCACAGCAGCTATCTTGACGTCTATCACCAGTATCAGCTGACCGGGCGCCGCAGCGTATTTGCCCACTGTTTGCATCTTGAAGAGCAGGAGTGGGATTGCCTGCACCAGACCGCATCATCGATCGCTTTTTGTCCGACCTCTAATCTGTTTCTCGGCAGTGGCCTGTTTGATCTGCAAAAACGCTGGCATAAGCAGGTCTATAGCGGCATTGGCACCGATGTCGGCGCCGGCACCACCTTTAATATGCTGCAAACCCTCGGTGAAGCCTACAAAGTGGCGCAGCTGCAGCGCTATAAGCTGTCGGCCTGTGAAGCTTTCTATCACGCCACGCTGGGCGGGGCGCAGGCGCTCGATCTGGATGACAAAATTGGCAACTTTAATCCCGGTAAAGAGGCCGACTTTGTGGTGCTCGATCCGGCAGTTTCTCCGCTACAGCAGCTGCGTCATGGCAACAGTCGGGATATCTGGGAACAGCTATTTGTGCTGATGACGCTGGGTGATGACCGTAATATTGCCGCCACCTGGGTAAATGGCGAGTGCGTCTGGCAGCGCGACAGCATGGAGAAAGCCGCATGATCCAATTTTTACTTAATCAGACGCTGGTCAGCGAACAGGATATTGACCCCAACCTCACCGTGCTGAACTATCTGCGTAACCATAAACAGCGTTGCGGCAGCAAAGAGGGCTGTGCTTCCGGTGACTGCGGCGCCTGCACCGTTACGCTGGGAAAAGCAGTTAACGGCGAGATGCGCTATGAAACCATCAACAGCTGCCTGACGCTGGTCAGCACCTTACAGGGTAAACAGCTGATTACGGTGGAAGATCTGAAACAGGGTAACCAGCTCCATCCGGTACAGCAGGCAATGGTGGACTGCCATGCTTCGCAGTGTGGTTTCTGTACGCCGGGTTTTGTGATGTCGCTGTTTACCCTACAGAAAAACAGCCGGCACTGGGATCGTCATCAGACTGAAGAGGCGCTCGCCGGCAATCTGTGCCGCTGCACCGGTTACCGCCCGATAGTCGATGCCGCGCGCCAGGCGGGTGAAAATGGCGCGGATGACAGCTTCGATCGCCAGCAGCAGCAGGTGGCGCAACGGCTCACGGCATTACGCTCCGATCAGCTGCAGGAGATTGCGTTAAAGGGTAATCGCTGCCTGTTGCCGAAAACTGTGGCGCAGCTGGCGGAACTCTACCTGTTGCATCCACAGGCCAGATTACTGGCGGGCGGTACCGACTTATCGCTGCAGATTACTCAGCAGTATCAGACGCTGCCGCTGCTGATTGCCCTGGAACAGATTGAAGAGCTGAAACAGTGCCGGCTGGATGAGCAGGAGATAGTGCTGGGCGCCGGGGCGTCGCTGACCCACTGCTACCAGCTGTTGAAAACACAGATACCTGGTTTTGCGCAGATCCTGCAGCGCTTTGCTTCGTTGCAGGTGCGTAATCAGGGTACGCTGGCAGGCAATATCGCCAATGCATCACCGATCGGCGATACGCCGCCGATGCTGCTGGCGCTGAATGCCTCCCTGATTCTGCAACAGGGATCGCAGCAGCGACGCTTGCCGCTGGAGCAATTTTTCCTCTCTTACCGCCAGACCGTGCTGCAACCTGGCGAGTTTATTCGTGCCATCGTGATACCTAAAGTGACAGCGTCACATAATTTTCAGGCATGGAAAGTGTCCAAACGCCTCGATGACGATATTTCAGCGGTATTCGCCGCCTTTAATCTGCAGATTGAGCAGGGGGTGATCCGCGATGCCCGCGTGGCCTTTGGCGGTATGGCGGCGATCGCCAAACGTGCCGCGGCCTGTGAGCAGCAGCTGTGCGGACAACCTTTTAGCAGCGCGACCATCGAAAAAGCCTGTCGGGCGCTGGAGCAGGATTTCCAGCCGTTAAGCGATTTCCGTGCCAGCGCCGGTTACCGGCTGCAGGTGGCAAAAAATCTGTTGCGCCGTTACTACCATCAGCAATGCGGCGAACTGACGATTACGGAGGTAGCAGGCTATGTCTCGTAATCGTCCGGCGGTAGCCGAAGCAGTGATTGAGCGGCAGTATCTGGCCGGGATCCAGACTGGCGTCGGCCGCAGCAATAAGCATGAAAGCGCGGAGAAACATGTTACCGGCGAAGCGATCTATATTGATGACCGGCTGGAATTCCCCGGTCAGCTGCATCTCTGCCCGCGTTTGAGTGAACACGCCCATGCGTTAATCACCCGCATCGATACCAGCCCCTGTTACGCCATTCCCGGCGTGGTGCAGGTATTAACCTGGCAGGATGTGCCGGGCGATGGTGATATCGGTCCGCTGGAGCCGGGCGATCCGCTTATGGCGAAAGATCGGGTGGAGTATGCCGGTCAGGTGATTCTGGCGGTCGCGGCGGAAACACCGCAGGCGGCACGGGCAGCGGCGCAGGCGGCGATTATTGAATATAAGCCGCTGACCCCGCTGCTGGATGTGAAGCAGGCGCTGGAACAGCGCAGTTTTGTGCAGGAGCCGCATATCCACCAGCGTGGCGATGCGGATGCCGCGCTGGCGCGCGCGCCGCATCGGGTTAGCGGCGAATTTCATATTGGCGGCCAGGAGCATTTCTATCTGGAAACCCAGGTCGCGATGGTTATCCCCGGGGAAGATCATACTCTGCAGGTGTTCTCCTCAACCCAAAATCCGACCGAAGTACAGAAGCTGGTCGCCTCGGTGATGGGCATCAGTATGAATAAAGTGACCATCGATATGCGGCGCATGGGCGGTGGCTTTGGCGGCAAAGAGACCCAGGCCGCCGGCGTTGCCTGTTTGTGCGCCATCGCGGCGCGGCGCAGCGGGCGCCCGGTAAAGATGCGTCTGGCGCGGCGTGACGATATGCAGATTACCGGTAAACGCCATCCGTTTTATGTTCGTTACGAGGTTGGCTACGATGATGACGGGCGCTTTTGCGGCGTAAAAATTGATCTGGCCGGCAACTGTGGCTACTCGCTCGATCTTTCCGGTTCGATTGTCGATCGCGCCATGTTTCATGCTGATAACGCCTATTACCTTGGCGATGCGCGCATTACCGGCTACCGCTGCCGCACCAATACCGCCTCGAACACCGCCTATCGCGGTTTTGGCGGTCCGCAGGGGATGGTGGCGATTGAGCAGATTATGGATCATATTGCGCGGGCGCTGCGCCTCGACCCACTGGAAGTGCGCAAACGTAACTACTACGGCAAGCACGATCGCAATATCACCCATTATCACCAGCAGGTGGAAGATAATCTGCTGGAGGAGATGACCGCCCAGCTGGAGCAGAGTGCAGATTACCAGGCGCGTCGGCGCGAAATCAGCGCTTTTAACGCCGCCAGCCGCTTTATCCGCCGCGGTCTGGCGTTAACCCCGGTGAAGTTCGGTATCTCGTTTACTTCCAGCTTTCTTAACCAGGCCGGCGCGCTGCTGCTGATCTACACCGACGGTACGGTGCAACTGAATCACGGCGGCACGGAAATGGGACAGGGGCTGAACACCAAAGTGGCGCAGATCGTCGCCGAGGTATTGCAGATCGAGGTGGATCAGATTCAGATCACCGCCACCGATACCGGCAAGGTACCAAACACCTCGCCGACCGCGGCCTCCAGTGGTACCGACCTGAACGGTAAGGCGGCGCAAAACGCCGCGGAAATTCTGCGGGAACGCCTGGTGGCAATGCTGTGTAAGTTACATCACTGTCTGCCGCAGGCGGTCAGTTTCAGCAATGGCATTGTCAGAGTCGGCGACAAACATTTCACCTTCGCTGATGTGGCGCAGATGGCCTGGCTGAATCAGGTACCGTTGTCAGCCACCGGTTTCTATAAGGTGCCGGGGATTCATTACGATCGTCAGGCCGGGCGCGGCACGCCGTTTTACTACTTTGCTTATGGCGTAGCCTGTGCCGAGGTGGTGATCGATACCCTGACCGGCGAATATCGTCTACTGCGCGCCGATATTTTACATGACGTCGGCGCTTCACTGAATCCGGCAATCGATATCGGCCAGGTGGAAGGCGGCTTTGTGCAGGGTATGGGCTGGCTGACCAGCGAAGAGCTGGTATGGAATGATCGCGGCCGGCTAATGACCGATGGCCCGGCCAGCTACAAAATTCCGGCAATTGCCGATGTGCCGGCGGATATGCGCGTGACGCTGGTCGAGAACCGGCGCAATCCGCAGGATACCGTGTTTCACTCAAAAGCGGTGGGAGAACCGCCGTTTATGCTGGGGATTTCGGTGTGGTGCGCATTGCAGGATGCGGTCGCCAGCGTGGCTGACTATCAAACCCATCCGCTGCTTGATGCGCCCGCCACGCCGGAGCGCGTATTCTGGGGCGCCAGCAGGCTGGCGGGAGGTAACAATGATTTATCATGACTGGATCAGCATCCTTGCGGAGCTACGCGCGAAACGCGAACCCTGCGTATTAGTCACGGTACTGGAGGAGAAAGGATCGGTGCCGCGCGACAGCGGCAGTAAAATGGTGGTCACCGGCGACCACAGTTTTCTCACCATTGGCGGTGGCCATCTGGAATATCAGTGCATCGCGCAGGCGCGGGCGATGTTGCAAAACGGCCAGCAGGCGCCGCACAGCGAGCATTTCTCTCTGGGAGCGCGTCTCGGGCAGTGCTGCGGCGGCATGACTACCATTCTGTTTGAACCACTGATGCAATTGCAGCCGCAAATCGCCGTGTTTGGCGCCGGCCATGTCGGTCAGGCGCTGGTGAATCTGCTGTCTACGTTACCCTGTCACGTAAACTGGGTGGATGAGCGCGAAGGGCAGTTCACCCAGGTACCGGCCGGAGTTAGCGTTTGTCAGGCCGAAGATCCGCTGGAGCAGGTAGCCGCGATGCCTGCTGGCAGCTACTTTATTGTGATGACTCACCACCATCCGCGCGATCTGGAGCTGTGCGAAGCGATTCTGCGTCGTGGCGATTATCGCTATTTTGGCGTTATTGGCTCGGCAACCAAGCGGCAGCGCTTTGATTACCGGCTGGAGGGCAAAGGATTCAGCCGTGAGCAACTGGCAACCATGCGTTGTCCTATTGGTTTACCTGACGTCAAAGGAAAATTGCCGGCAGAAATTGCGGTGGCAATCGCCGCTGAAGTTATTGCCGTGTATCAACGCGCGGCATAACCGCTGATTTCGCGGCTGACGACATTCTGCTTCCGGGCTATGCTTTTAACTTCACGGACAGGGAAAGGAATGTAAGGATATGCGCTTACCGATATTGTTGCTTGCCGCCGCGCTGGCTGTCAGCGTCAGCGCGGCGGCAGTGGAGAGTCATCAGGAGAAACCCGCCATGTCAGCCGATCTACCGAATCCATTCAGTCAGCCGAGCCGTTTACCGTTCCAGACTCCCGCCTTTGATCAGATCCACGACAGCGATTACCTGCCGGCGATAGAGGCCGGGATACAGCAGAAACGCAGCGAGGTACAGCGCATCGCCGACAATCCTG
This sequence comes from Pantoea sp. B65, assembly GCF_047308185.1. Taxonomy (NCBI): domain Bacteria; kingdom Pseudomonadati; phylum Pseudomonadota; class Gammaproteobacteria; order Enterobacterales; family Erwiniaceae; genus Pantoea; species Pantoea sp. B65. Next base: position 595,771 of record NZ_JAHXPU010000045.1, on the reverse strand, counting down.
CCGCGCCTGACTTCGATAATACCTATGTCGCGCTGGAGCGCAGTGGTCAGCTGTTAAAACGCGCTACCACGGTATTCAGCGCCATGACCTCGGCGAATACCAACGATCGCTTGCAGGAAATTGATGAACAGACCGCCCCGAAACTGGCAGGTCTTGAGGATGAAATTAAGCTTAACAGTAAACTCTTTGCCCGCCTTGATGCCGTTTATCAGCAGCGCGACAGCAGTCAGCTGACGCCGGAGTCCCGCCGTTTAATTGAGGTTACCTGGCAGGCCTTTAAGCTGGCGGGCGCCACCCTCTCTGATGGCGACAAACAACAGCTGAAAGCGCTGAATCAGGAGGCGGCGACCCTCAGCACCCGCTTTACCAACCGTCTGTTGGCCGCCAGCAAAGCCGGCGCACTGGTAGTGAGCGATAAAAGCCAGCTGGCAGGGCTGAGCGCGACGGAGATTGCCGCCGCCGCCGATGCCGCCAGTCAGCGCGGCTTGCAGCATCGCTGGCTACTAACGCTGCAAAACACCACCCAGCAACCGGCATTACAAGCCCTCAGCCAGCGCGACAGCCGCGAAGCGCTATTTAATGCTGCCTGGCAGCGGGCGCAAAAGGGCGACGATAACGATACCCGGCAGATTATTGCGCGGCTGGCGCAGGTGCGCGCCAGTCAGGCGAAGTTGCTCGGCTTTAGCAGTTATGCGCAGTGGAAATTACAGGACCAGATGGCGAAAACGCCGCAGGCGGCGCTGAGCTTTATGCGAGAAATCGTTCCCGCCGCCACGGCGCGCGCCAGACGCGAAGCGGCGGATATTCAGGCGGTGATCGATCAACAGCAGGGTGGTTTTAAACTGGCTCCCTGGGACTGGTTTTTCTATGCTGAGCAGGTGCGGCGTGCGCGCTATGACCTCGATGAAGCGCAAATTAAGCCTTATTTTGAGTTAAATAATGTGCTGGAAAAAGGGGCGTTTTATGCCGCCAACCGGCTGTACGGCATTACCTTTAAACAGCGCACCGATCTGCCGGTTTATCATCCGGATGTGAAGGTGTATGAGGTTTTTGATCATGACGGCAGTTCGCTGGCGCTGTTGTATACCGATTTCTTTAAGCGTGACAGCAAAGGCGGCGGCGCCTGGATGGGCAACTTTGTTGAGCAATCGAAGCTGCTCGGCACAAAGCCGGTAGTATATAACGTCTGCAACTATGCTAAGCCGCTGGCCGGACAACCGGCGTTACTCTCCTGGGACGAGGTGATTACTCTGTTTCATGAGTTTGGCCATGCGCTACACGGGATATTTGCCGATCAGCAATACCCGAGTATTTCCGGTACCGAAACCCCGCGCGACTTTGTCGAGTTCCCGTCACAGTTTAACGAGCACTGGGCCAGCGACAGTGAAGTATTTAAACATTTTGCCCGCCATTACCAGACGGATGAACCGATGCCGCAGGCGTTACATGATAAAATTATTAAAGCCGATAAATTTAACAAAGGTTACGATATGACGGAACTGCTGTCTGCCGCGCTGCTGGATTTGCACTGGCACAGCCTGACCGCCGACCAGCCGCTGCAGGATGTCGATCGCTTTGAGCAGAGCGCATTGCAGCAGGACAATATTAATCTGGCGGAAGTGCCGCCACGTTATCGCTCCAGCTACTTCCAGCATATCTGGGGCAATGGTTATGCTGCCGGCTACTATGCCTATTTATGGACCGAAATGCTGGCAGATGATGGTTTTCAGTGGTTCCGCGAACACGGCGGTTTGACGCGCGAAAACGGGCAGCGCTTTCGCGATATGATCCTGTCGCGCGGTAACAGTAGCGATCTGCAGGCGCTGTATCATCAGTGGCGTGGTCGCGAACCGGATATTGCGCCGATGCTACTGAATCGCGGGCTGAAATAACGTTAATCGTGGACGGGGCGCAGGAAGCCGCCCCATAGCAAGGAGCTAATATGCCGGGGTTTAATCTTTCCCGCCGGCGCGGCCTGCTGGCGTGCGCCGGTTGTGCCGCCGCCTTACTGCTGGCGCCGCAAGCCGTGCTGGCGCAACCGCCAACGCTGGCGGAGCAATTACGCGCGCTGGAGCTTGCGGCGAATGGCCGTATTGGCGTGGCGCTGTTTGATAGCGGTTCACTGCGTCAGTTGCACTATCGCGGCGATCAGCGCTTTGCCATGACCAGTACTTTTAAGGTACTGGCAGTGGCGGCGATATTACAACGCAGTGTGCAGCAACCCGATCTGCTGAATAAACGCATCCGTTATAAGCAGAGTGAACTGGTGACTTACTCCCCGCTGACCGGGAAAAATCTGTCACAGGGAATGACGGTGGCAGAACTTTGTGCGGCGGCAATTGAGCTAAGCGATAACTCCGCCGCCAATTTACTGTTACGCGAGATTGGCGGCCCGCAGGGGGTAACAAAACTGGCGCGCGCCTTAGGTGATGAGAAGACCCGTCTTGACCGCCGGGAAACCGCGTTAAACAGCGCGATTCCCGGCGATGCACGCGACACCACCACGCCGCGCGCCATGGCCGGGAATCTGCTGCAGCTGGCGCTGGGTAAGGCCTTGCCTGGCGCGCAACAAAAATTGCTGATTCAGTGGCTAAAGCAGAGCCAAACCGGGGCGCAGAGCATTCGTGCCGGTCTGCCTGCCGGCTGGCAGGCAGGGGATAAAACCGGCGCCGGAGAGTATGGCACCACCAATGATCTGGCGATCCTCTGGCCACCGCGGGGTAAACCGCTGGTACTGGCCATCTACTTTACCCAAAAAAGTCAGCATGCCGCAGCGCGGCGCGATGTGCTGGCCAGTGCCACCCGGCTGGTGCTGGCGGCATGGGAAAAAGGTTAAATTGATCACGGGGCATGATATTGCCCCGGCGGCCATCACTAAATTAGCGAATTGTGGAAGCCGGATGCGATCTTCCCCTTTAGCATGCGCGCGTTGATCTTAATATATTGGGGAGATTCGTTGTGCCAGGAATGAATATAGGCCATGATTATCACACAACGCCGGCTGGCCAGTATACAAAAATCCAGGAGCCAGCAGTTAATAATAATAGTGCGCTGACGCAGACGCTGAAAGGTGTACAAAATAGCGTTAAAACGCCGGGGAGTGAAAAGTATTTTACGCAAAGAACCGAGGTAAATGACATTGCACGTGTCATCGGGCATATTGGTGATAAGATTCTGGAAGATAATAGCATTAATTTTGTCAAAGCCAGCAGCAAAACCGAGGCGCTTATTGCGATTATAAAAAGTAAAGTGAATAGCCTTGAGGCTGACAAGCAAGTTTGTCAGATGGAAATTGAACGCGATAATCAGCAGGTTGCTACCCATAAACGTTATATCAGTGAGCTCAGCACTCTGCAGTCCCGTTATGTCAGAATTAATTTTAAGGGTAGTTTTACCGCCATCAACAATAATTTATCCGGTTTAATCGCACGGCTTTTCAATAGTGAATATCAGGCCTCGATTAAACGGGTAGATGAACAGTTTGAGACAAGATCACGCCATACCATCCTGCAAAGAATGCATGTGAAAATCGATAATCTTGACCGTCAGATTGCCAGCCAACAACAGAAAATCCATACTCTGGACCAAAAAATCAATGCGTATCAGGCTCATGAAAAAAAACTGTTGTCAGCGAACAATTATTTTCACCAGCAAGCTAACGGCCTGTCCGCGCATCGGGTAAAAGCCCCCGCGCCGCTACCGCCGGCCGCCGCAAAACTTAGCCGGTAGCCATATGTATATTAGCGAAATATGGAAGTAAACAGCGAACCGCAGTTTTAGCATAGCGAGATTATTTCAACCATCAGGAAGCGAATAAATGAGCGATCTCTCTGTCGGTGGCGGAAGTTCTTATCCGGTCACCAATGCGTTTAATTTACCTGTTAATAATTTGGATACTCAACATACCGTTTTCAATCATATTAACTTCACCGGGAATGTGTCTGAACAAATAAATCGTGTGCTGGACAACATTGCCAGTCATCTTGGTGTCGCGGATGTTCAGTTTAAAAGCAAAAATGGCCAGCAGGAGGAAATGCAGAAAGCCATGTTCTTAACGGGTCTGGTTAGCGCCAGGTCATTACAAAATAAAATGGACATTAACTATTTTCAAAGGACCGATATTGATCGGAATAACAGACTGACTGATGCTGAGAATCAATTAAAACACCATCTGGCGCTGACACAGCAGCTGGAGGGAGTAAAGTATAATATTGCACAACAACAGCAACTGCAGCTATCAGTGGATAATACCGTCGACAGTGGTTTTATTGCGCGCCTGCCTGACGGCCGCCGCTAATACTATCGCAACAATCGCGGGTCAGCTGCGGCTGACCCGCCGCGGCAGCGGTTACTGCAGCGGGCCGCCCAGAATGGTTTCGCACATACCGGCAAGGATACGCTCACCGGTTTCCTGTTTCAGTTCCTGGTACCACTGCTCGGTTACCGCCATCTCTTTACCGTGGGTGACATCGCAGCGTTTGCGTGCTTTCAGCACCAGATCTTTCACCCGCCAGGCGCGTTTCTGCTGATAACGCAGCAGGGCATCTTCAATTCCCAGCGAATTAGTTTGCAGCGCGGTAGCCAGCACTATCGCATCTTCCATCGCCGCGCAGCCACCCTGGCCAATATCCGGCGTGGTGCTGTGTCCGGCATCACCCAGCAGCGCCACGCGCCCTTTGACCAGCTGCATAAAGGGTTCGATATCGTGAATTTCGATACGGTTGGTGGTTTGCGGATCGATACTGGCAATCAGTTGCTGTACCGGCGCTGCCCAGCCGGCAAAATAGCGCAGCAGATCGGCGCGTACCGTGCTGCGATCTTCCGTCAGTCCCTGCGGCAGGGGTACATCAAAGAAAAAGTAGAAGCGGTTGTTACTCACCGGCATCAGCGAGACACGTTTGCCTTCGCCGACAAAGGTGGTCCATTGATCGGCCGGGGCAATGCTGTTATCAATCTCCACCAGACCATTCCAGTTAACATAACCGGCGTAGCGCCGGTCGGTGTTATAACCTAAAACATGCTGACGGATCACCGAGTGGGTACCATCGGCGGCTATCAACAGGTCGCCACTGGCTTCACTGCCATCGGCAAAAAAAGCCGTCACGCCACTGGCGGACTGTTCGACCCGGGAAACTCGTTTACCAAACTGCACCGCGTCGCGACCATAGGTATCCAGCAGCATGGCCTGTAGTTCGGCACGCGCCACCGGGTAGGGGCGTTCACCAACGCTTTCGATCAGCGGATTCATACTAAAGCGCGTCAGGGTCTGACCCTGCCGGTACTCGTTATAAGCCATATAGTGCATCGGACCGCCGAGGGCGCGCAGCGATTCTTTCATGCCAAGGTAATTCAGGCATTTCACGCCATTTGGCCAGATTGATATTGCGGCGCCGACCGGTTTAATCTCTGTTACCGCTTCGTATACAGCCGTTTCAATACCAACACGTCGCAGCGCAATCGCTGCACAGATCCCGCCAATACCGCCACCAATCACTATCGCTTTCATTTTATTCTCCTGTCAGTCTTATCAGGAAAAAGCAATTTTTGTACCAGTTTGCGCAACAGCGCAAACCGGCTTGTATACAATTTTAAGCCGGTAAAGCAACCGTTTGCGGGGCGACAATGGGGCGTTACGCTGGCACAATGAGCGATAGTGGTGCAACAGCAGGGCAAGGTGCGCCACAATAATCACTGGTCATCGCCGGCATCAGCGGTGATAGTAAAAACCATCCGTGAGTTAGCGAGACTTAATAATGAAAATTGCCTGTTTACATGCCGCCGACAGCAATATTGCGGTCTTCCGGCACAGTTTGCAGCAACTGGATCTGACGCATGTTGCTCTGATGCATCAGGTGGAAGCGCAATTACTGGCGGATGCTGAGCAGGCGGGGTGCCTAACGACGGCGATCATCGATCAAACCCGCGCGGCGATTACGCAACTCTGTCAGCAGGCAGAGGCGGTGATCGTCAGCTGCACCACTCTCGGCGCAGCGGCGGCGGATGCCAGTCAGTTTAGTAAACCGGTGGTGCGGCTGGATGCGGCATTAGTGCAGCAGGCTTTCACTGGCAGTAGCAATATACTGGTTCTCTGCGCGGCGCCTGTCACCGTTGCATCAACCCGCGCCCTGTTTTTACAGCGACAGAGTGCGGCGCAGCGGGTCACGGTAGAGTGGGTACCTGCTGCCTGGGCGCGGTTTAAAGCCGGGGAAATGGCGGCTTATCAGCGCTGTATCGCAGAGTATGCTAATGATTATCTGCGCCGGCATCCCGGCATCGATTGTCTGGTGCTGGCGCAATCCTCAATGAGCGCCGCCGCCAGTTTAATGACATCCGGGATAAGGATACTTAGCGCACCGGCCGCTGGCTTACAGGCAGCGGTGGCGTTAATTAGCGGCGCCGCCAGCATCAGGCCGACATAAAAAAGGGGCTAAGCGTCCTTCTCAGAGCGGCTGCCATTCTGCTGCTGAATTGCCCGATCAATTAATTTCTGTCTTTTATGCTGAATCGATCTGCTGTAAACCTCGCTATCTTCCGGTGCGGCATATTTTGTCGCTTCAGTACCGTCCGACCTGATAATTATTTTATTCTCCACATAGCGCTCCATCAGCGTCTTCTGGTTGCCATCACGATATGTTGCCGCGCCGGGATGATTCTCCAGGTATCTTCTGATGCTGGAACGGAAATGTGCATGCTTCATAAAATCGGGAGGCAGGAGACGATCGACTGCATCGTCTTCCAGGTATCCCTCAGTCAGGCCGCTAATCTTACCTGCCAGATTTAACTGGTGAATATGATCGAATTCAGCCACATTTTTGGCCATTTTAAGCGCGTAGTGCAGGGCAAATATCACCGCATCAACAGTATATTGTTGCGCATCAACCACCAACGCTATACAGGATACCCCCGGTAGAGTATTGATTAATGCAATAATCTCTTTCAGCTCGTAGTGCTGTTCGCTAATGCAGGCCGGATCAAGGGCAATGACTGAAATTTTCCCGTCGCTGTTTTTCTTTACTTCGAAGGTAACAAAGTGCGGCGTATCTGAAATTTTAATCATAAACCTTTGCAGATCAAACGGTAAACCCGCCTTGATCTCATTAACCAGACTCTTTGCAGAGGGCAACCATGACAACTTCAGATGTTCATTACGGGTATTTTCTGTCGCAATAAATTGTGGCAGGTGTTGTTCATCCAGCCTGGCGATAACAAGTTCCGGGTGCTTTCTTTCAGTATAAAAATCATCAACGCGTGCTTTATATTTCTGCAGCGCAGCAGGCGGGGCAGGAGTATTTTTGATACTGCTAACGTTAACGGCCAGAGCGAGAGGTTGACCAGCAGGGGGCAAAAGAGGGTCTGCTGCTGTCGCAGAGTGCGCAGGAACAGTGAATGGCGTTATTTCTGACATAGTATAAATCCCATCCTGGTTATAAATATCTGACTGCCATCGGCAAACAATAAGATAACAATCTTTTCATAACCATTACGCCGTCGCTTCCATATTACGACTGCCTGCGGGGGGTATTTAACGGTTCTCCATCACCTGCAGTAACGTATCCAGTAGGCCAGGAAAGCGGGCATCCAGGTCTTCGCGGCGCAGTGAAATTAAATTCTCCCGCCCCTGCGGCCGTTGCCAGATCACGCCGCTGTCACGTAATACCCGCCAGTGATGGGTCATAGTGGACTTCGCCACATCGCGGCGCAGCAGGCCACAGGCCTGTTCCCCCTGGCTCGCCAGCGTTTGCACAATCTCCAGCCGCAATGGATTGCCGAGAGCAAAAAGCACATTTTCCAGGCGAAGTTGTTCACGTTCGGGGTGATTGGCGATCATAATATTCCTGTAACGATGACGGTCTGATACGCAGCGGCAGGGCTGCGGAGCGCTAATATAACAAAGTGTGGCGGCAATGCCACAGCTGACAGCAGATTCCTCCATCGGTAACAGCGATGACTAAAATAGTTCGTATATACTCGTACTATTGTACTATAATACTGGCCAACAACAACCCAATCCGGCCATCAACAGCAGTATCTGGCCGTTACCAGTCATAGTGACTAAGGACGCATCATGCCCCGAACCATCCCCATCGAACGTTATCGCAACATTGGTATTTCCGCCCATATTGATGCCGGTAAGACCACTACCACTGAACGTATCCTGTTTTACACCGGCATGAGCCATAAAATGGGAGAAGTTCATGATGGCGCTGCGACAACCGACTGGATGGCGCAGGAGCAGGAGCGCGGGATCACTATTACTTCAGCGGCGGTAAGCTGCTTCTGGCCGGGTATGGATAAAGGTTTTACCCCGCATCGCATCAATATTATCGATACTCCCGGCCACGTCGATTTCACCATTGAGGTGGAACGATCGATGCGCGTGCTGGATGGCGCGGTAATGGTGTATGACTCGGTTGGCGGCGTGCAGCCACAGTCGGAAACCGTCTGGCGTCAGGCCAATAAATACCATGTGCCGCGGCTGGCGTTTGTGAACAAAATGGACCGTGCCGGCGCGGATTTCTTCCGCGTGGTACAAATGATGATCGATCGACTCAAAGCTAACCCGGTACCGATTGTGATTCCGATTGGCAGTGAAGAGCACTTTTCCGGCGTGGTTGACCTGAACAAAATGCGCGCCATCTACTGGGATGAGGCGACGCAGGGGATGACATTTAACTATGGGCCAATCCCGGAAGCACTCTTATCCAGCGCCCAGCTGTGGCGCGAAAAGATGGTGGCGGCGGCGGCGGAAGCCAGCGACACGCTAATGGATAAGTATCTGGAACAGGGCGATCTGAGCGAAGAGGAAGTGACGCAGGGTCTGCGTCTGCGTACCGTGGCGGGTGAAATCCAGCCGGTGCTGTGCGGCAGCGCTTTTAAGAATAAAGGCGTACAGCGCATGCTTGATGCGGTCGTGGAGCTGATGCCCTCGCCGCTGGATATTCCGGCGATAAAAGGGATTGATGAGCACGGCGCTGAAGTGCTGCGCCATGCCGATGATAATGAAAAATTTTCGGCGCTGGCGTTTAAACTGATGACCGATCCCTGGGTTGGCCAGCTGACTTTTGTGCGTGTCTACTCCGGCGTGCTGCATAAAGGCGACAGCGTATATAACCCGGTAAAAGGCAAGAAAGAGCGTATCGGGCGTATTGTGCAGATGCATGCCAATGCGCGTCATGAAGTGGATGAGATCCGTGCGGGCGATATCGCCGCCTGTGTGGGTCTGAAAGAGGTCACCACTGGCGAAACCCTGTGCGACCCGACGGCGGTGCTGACGCTGGAACGGATGGAGTTTCCGGATCCGGTGATTTCGCTGGCGATCGAACCGAAAACCAAGGCCGACCAGGAGAAAATGGGCATCGCGCTGCAACGGCTGGCGGCGGAAGACCCGTCGTTTCATCTGCATACTGATGAAGAGTCCGGCCAGAGTATTATTTCCGGCATGGGTGAGCTGCATCTGGAGATTATTGTTGACCGTATGAAACGCGAGTTTGGTGTTGAAGCCAATATTGGTCGTCCGCAGGTGACCTATCGCGAAACCGTGCGTAAAACGGTAAAAGATGTCGAAGGGAAATTTGTCCGCCAGTCGGGGGGTAAAGGCCAGTATGGTCATGTGGTGCTGACGCTGGAACCGCTGGAAGCAGGCAAAGGTTTTATCTTTGAAGATGCGACCAAAGGGGGCGTGGTGCCGCGCGAGTATATTCCTTCCGTGGAAAAAGGCATCCGCGAGGCGCTGAACAGCGGCGTGGTCGCGGGATATCCGGTTGTGGATATCAAAGTGACGTTAACCTTCGGCTCATACCACGAGGTCGACTCATCGGAGCTGGCATTTAAAATGGCCGCGATCTTCGGTTTTAAAGAAGCCGCACGCCAGGCCAGTCCGGTCATTCTGGAACCGATCATGCGTGTCGAGGCGGAAACGCCGGAAGAGTATGCCGGCAGTATCATGGGCGATCTCTCCTCGCGGCGCGGCACGGTGCAGGGGATGGATGAACTACTGGCAGGCCGGGTGATCCGCGCCGAAGTGCCGCTTTCCGAGATGTTTGGCTATTCGACCGCACTGCGCTCAATGACCCAGGGACGCGCCACTTACAGTATGGAGTTCCACCACTACGCTGAAGCGCCGCGCAATGTAGCAGATACCATTATTGCCGCGCGTAAATCGCAGTAACGACAGCAGAAGCGGGTAACGTCAGGTTACCCGCTTTTTTATTAGTTAATGAAAGTGACAGTGTCACTGCTGGCGCTATGCTACCGGTGCCGCTCTGCCGGGGCTAACCACCAGCCATACCGCCAGACAGATAATCACCGCACCAATAATAAAGCCCTGATTGATGGTCTCCCCCAGCGCCAGATAACCCCATAACACGCCAAACGGTGGGATCAGAAAAGTGACCGTCAGGGTGCGCAACGGGCCGATATCAGCGATCAGACGGAAATAGATAATGTAGGCAACGGCGGTACATACCAATCCCACCGCCAGAATACTCAGCCAGACCAGCGGCTGTGCCCAGTTTACCGGCTGCCGGGTGGCGACAGAGAACACAAAAAAGGGCAGCAGGAACAGTGATGCCCCCAGTTGGCTGCCGAAGGCGACCAGCGTGGGATCGAGACCACCACGCTGTGAAATCCAGCGTCTGGTCAGGTAACCGGCCACACCGTAGCAGCCGGTAGCGATCAGACAGGCCACGACCCCGGCGATAATATCCGTAGTGGAATGGATCTCACCGGTAGTGGTGATCAGCATAATGCCGCATAAGCCGATAAACACCCCCAGCCATTTCTTAACGCTTAATTTCTCAGCAAAAAAGCTGAAGCCAATTACCGCCCCCATTAATGGCGTGGTGGCATTGAGAATGGCCGAATAACCTGCGGGCAACCACTTTGCCGCCAGGCAATACATCAGAAAGGGCAGACCGGAGTTAATGATCCCCAGTAACAGCGCTGATCTGAGTTTGCCATGGAATTGCAGGCTGGAGCGCAGCAGCAGCAGAATCACGCCAAGACCGCTACAACCCAATAATACGCGTAAAAAAGCAGTGTTAATCGCGCCAAAGGCCGGCGCGGCGATGCGCATAAACAGAAAGCTGGCGCCCCAGATGGCGGCCAGCAGAAGCAGTCTGACATAGTCTGATCTACGCATTAGGTATCCATGGTTGCGATAAACGTCGGGTTATCATAGCGAAAGCGGCGCTTAGCCGGTATCCGCAGAGCAATGATAATCAGCAGCATAATTCGCGCCGGGCGTGGTATCTTTACTTAAGCGACGAATAATTAAGGGAAAGGACTAATACCGATGTCGGTTATCGCCAACCTGACTGAGCAACTGTCTCACCAGATCTATCTCTCTGTGCCGCTTTTTATTCTGATTATCACCGGCTACGGCTTAAGCAAGTTTGCCCGCTGGCCGGAAACGGTCACCGAGGCGCTTAACCGCTTCTGCTTTAACGTGGCGCTGCCATGCATGCTGTTTAAGGTGATGAGCGAGTTCTATAAAAATCCGCCGGTTGATACCCGACTGTTATTCGCTTTCTTTGGCAGTTGCCTGCTGGTTTATGCCCTCGGACGGATTATCGCCGCCAGAGTGTTAGCCCTTGATGGCGTCTGCGGATCGGTGTTTGCCCTCGGGGGCGTTTTTTCCAATAACGTGATGCTCGGTATCCCGGTGGCGACCATATTGCTTGGCCAGCAGTCGCTGCCAGCCGTGGCGCTGGTGCTGGTATTTAATGGTCTGATCCTCTGGACGCTGGTGACCATTTCGGTTGAATGGGCGCGCACCGGCAATTTTTCCCTGCCCGGTATCGGCAGAACGCTAATCAGCGTGCTGCGTAATCCCATTATTATCGGCATTATGCTGGGCTTTGCCTGGAGTGCGCTGCACCAGCCGCTGCCTTATATCATCAGCTCACCGGTTAATATGCTGGCGCAGATCGCCGCGCCATTATCGCTGGTTACGCTGGGTATGAGCCTGGCAGGTTATAAAATCAGCGAAGGGCTGCGCGAAAGTTACGCCATCTGTATTTTGAAACTGATCGTCCAGCCGCTGGTTATCTGGCTGCTGGCCTGGTCAATCAATCTGCCGCTTAATGAAAGTAAAGTGGTGGTACTGTTAGGCTCAATGGCCGTCGGGGTGAATGTCTATCTGATGTCGCAGAAATTTCGCGTGCTGCAAGGGGCATCGGCGACCAGCCTGCTATTTTCCACGCTGTTATCCGCCATCACTACACCGGTGTTTATGATGCTGATGACAATGTATTACTGAGGGTCGCGCGGCAGACATGGAACAGATACAGCTTAAATCAGCCAGAAATCACCGGGATATTATTGAGAACCTGTTTACTTATTATGTTTATGACCTGGCGCAGTCGGGCCAGTGGCCGTGCGGCGCCGATGGTCGCTACGCTTATAACCCGGCACTGCTTGATGCGCACTGGCAGCGTGATGACCACTGGCCGTGGCTGATTTACTGCCGGGACGAGCTGGCCGGTTTTTGCCTGCTACGGCGTTATCCGGCCAATCCGCAGCGTTATGATATCGATCAGTTTTTTATCCTGCGCAAATTTACCGGCCAGGGGATCGGCAAACGTGCATTCCAGCTGGCGGTGCGAACGATGCCCGGTCTGTGGCAGACCCGGGTATTACTGGAAAATCTTCCGGCGCTTCACTTCTGGCGTTCCGCCATCGGCTCGATGACCCGGCAGCAATACCAGCAGCAGGTGCTGCCCGATGGCGATCTGCCGATGCATTTTATCTATTATCAGATTGCGCAAGGCTAACCGGCGGGGCGTCATTGCGCTGTCATCCCGCTGTCGGGTTGCTGTCAGGTGAGTGGCATGGCGCATATCCGCGGTTGTTCCGATACTCGTCGACAGGTATTTAACATGCAGCGATGGAGTGATAATCATGAACAGTAGTAACAGAGTACGGGAGCTGCGGCTGGCCAAAGCCTGGTCCCAGGAGCAGCTTGCTGAGATGGCCTCCCTGAGTGTGCGCACGGTGCAGCGTATTGAAAACGGCGAACAACCCAGCCTTGAAACCCTCAGTGCGCTGGCTGCGGTATTTGAAATCCGGGTCTCCGACTTAACCGCCAGCGTCAGCGCCGGAGAGCAGGCGCTGGATCAGGTGATTGTTGATGCCAGAAAGCAGCTTAGTGAGGAGACGCATTTTTATAAAGCGCTGGTTACTGCGGTGGTGGTCTGTGCCATCCTGTATCTGCTCAACCGGCAGACCTCGGCGGAAAGCCACTGGTCTGCCTGGGTAGCCATTATCTGGGGGGCGTTATTACTGGTGCGCGGATTGCGTATTTTTGTGTTGCGCGGGGTTATCGGGAAATGGCAGAACAACCGGCTGCAGCGCATATTGCGTAAATAATCTGCGCCTGCAGACTGGGGCGGGGAGTGACCCGCATTCCGTCGCCCGGATAATGGCAGAATGAATTGCACAACCCCTTTCCAGTCAGTATGGTGTGTGCAATTCTCAGTATCTCGCGGACTTATTATGACCGTTCATACCCCAAAAGACCCTCTGCACGGCGTAACGCTTGAAGCAATAGTCAATGCCCTGGTGGCTCATTATGGCTGGGCTGAGCTGGCAAAACGCATTAACATCAACTGCTTTAAAAGCGACCCCAGCGTGAAATCGAGCCTGAAGTTTCTCCGCCGTACGCCATGGGCCCGTAAGGAAGTCGAGTTACTGTATATCGACTCATTAACTGCGCCGGAAACCAAAACCACAGCGTTGCCGGCAGAGAGCCCGTGGGCTAACTGGCAGGGCAGAAAATAGCGCGGCGTTTTATGGCGCTGTGGTCTGCTCCGCCAGCACCGCTTGCGCGCTAAAAATGCCGTTAAGCGCCGCCGGAAAACCGGCATAAATTGCCATTTGCTGAATGACTTCAATAATCTCGCTGGCGGCAACGCCAACATTCAGCGCGGCGCTGATATGGACTTTTAACTGCGGCGCGGCCCCGGTTTTTGCCGTGAGTAATGCAATGATCGCCAGCTCTTTGGTGCGGTTATCAATGCCGCTACGCGACAAGATATCCCCGTAACAGAACTCGACAATAAAGCGTGATAAGTCTGGTGCCGTCTCCATCAGGCTGCCGGTGACGGCTTTTCCTGAACCGGCGCTGATTTGCTCAAGTGCCGCCAGACCGTGGCGGAAACGGTCGCTGGCCGCGGAATGCGCTTTGGGCTGAAACAGTAACCCACGATGCTGAAATACCGCTGTTGCTGCCGTAACGCCGTTTATCGCCGCAGGAAAGCCGGCAAATACCGCACACAGCAGCAGAATTTCAATAATCGCCTCCGGCGCGCAGCCGACATTAATCGCCCCCTCAATATGGTAGCGAAGCTGCGGCGCGGCATTGCCCATCGCGGCTAAAGCGGCGACGGTGCAAAGCTGGCGGGTGGGCAGGTCAAGTTGCTTACGCGACATGATTTCGCCATAGCAAAATTCAACGGTCAAACGTGCAAGGTCAGGGGCAATCTCCTTAAGCTGGTTGATCGGGATATCGTAGCCGCTGCCGCCTACTTGCCTGAGCAGACTGATGCCGGTCTGATAATGAGAGGATTCGGTGGTTTTCATGGCTGTTACTCCGTGGCTGAGGTGATAAAACCCAGCCTGGCGGTTTTCAGCGCGTATCTCCAATACCCTTTTTGTGATACCTTTTAGGTATGAATACAGCCATTGACCTGCGACAGCTGCGCTATTTTCTGGCGGTCAGCGAAGAACTCAATTTCGGCCGCGCGGCCAAACGATTACACATCTCGCAACCCCCGCTGAGCAGACAGATCCATCAGCTGGAGGAGCAACTGGGTGTGCAACTCTTCCTGCGCACTCAACGTGGGGTGGAGCTGACCAACGCCGCGCAAGCCTTTCTGCCGGAAGTGAGGTTAACCCTGGCTCAGGCGGAAAAGGCCATTGCCGTGGCCCGGGCGGCAAGAGAGGTGGAAAGCGGGCAGTTTGTTATCGGCTATACCACGGTATTTGACCATAGCGTGATCCCCGACGTATCCGCGCATTTTCGTCTCCGCTTTCCGGACTGGCGGCTTATCACCACGGGAAAGCATTCCATCACGCTGGTGCGGGAGATTAAAAACGGCGTGGTGGATGCCGCTTTTATCGGTTTGCACACCGAAACTCAGGGGCTGGCGCTGGAAGTCATTCATCAGGAGCCGTTCGTCGTCGCCTTACCTGCCAGCCACCCGCTGGCCAGCAAGCGCAAGCTTAGCTTCAATGAACTTGCCGAAGAACCGATGTTCTGGTTTGAGCGCCGGCTCAATCCCGGATTTTACGATTATTGTCAGACATTTTTCCGGCAAATTGGTTTTAAGCCGCGGGTGATCCCGGAACCGCCGGATCATCATATTATGCTCGGACTGATTGCCGAAGGGGCTGGCTTTGCGCTTGTGGCGAAATCATTGCAAAACGTCAGGCGTCAGGGAGTGGTCTTTCGTGCGTTAAAAGATGAGTTCAGCCGCTTTTCGATTGGCATCGCCATCGCCTGGTCGCCAGCCAACCCGTCACCGATCCTGCCAGCCTTTCTGGAAATGTTAAGAGAAGGGCGCTAACCGGGCGCAGAATCAGGCCTGTTTTTCGCGTGCGGCGCGGCGATAAAGCGTACTGCGCGCCACGCCCAGTGCCTGAGCAGCCTTACTGATATTGCCATTAAAGCGCTGCAAGGTTTGCGTAATCAGCCGTTCGTCGTGCTGTTGCAACGCCGGCAGCGTTTCACCTGCTTCAGGGCGATATTTTTCCGGCAGGGTATCGCAGTCAAGCAACTCGCCATCATCCGCCAGTGCCAGCAATACCTTCAGTAAACTGCGCAGTTGACGCACATTGCCGGGCCACGGATGTTTCTCCAGCGTCGCAAGCAGCGCTGGCGTCAGGCGAATACCACGTTGCTCCCCCCCCAGTTCCTGCCATAGTCGTAAGATAAAACCTGACAGCGCTGGCCACTCGCGCAGCGGTGGAATGGTCAGTGAAAACTCCTGCAGCCGGTAGAGCAGGTCTTCACGGAATTCCCCGGCAGCGACCAGCTGAGGCAGGTTTCGATGGGTGGCGCAGACCACCGCAAAGTTGACCGGCCAGCTGCGACTGGAACCGAGCGGCGCGACCTCTTTCTCCTGTAATACCCGCAGTAAACGCGTCTGCAATGATAACGGCATATCACCAATTTCATCGAGAAACAGTACGCCGCCGTCCGCCTCACGAATTTTACCAATATAGCCATTTTTGCTGGCGCCGGTAAACGCCCCGGGCTGGTAGCCGAAAAGTTCCGACTCAATCAGCGATTCGGGAATAGCCGCGCAGTTGATGGCGACAAACTTTCCCTGCCGCCATCGGCTCTGCTGATGGAGAGCACGGCTGACATACTCTTTACCACTGCCGGTTTCACCATGAATACAGAGTGAGACGCCGGCATTCAGCAATCGCACCATTTTTTCGCTGTCGCCGCGCAGGGCGCAGGAGAGATCGGGTGAGTGGACCGGCGCCGCCGGGAAGTGAGTCCGCGTCGGCGCCCGCAGGCGGGAAAAATAGTGTTGCTGACTGCCGGTCAGCAACGGCTGCGGTACGCTGTTAGCGAGCTGTTCGCTTTGCGGGAACAGCTGCTGAAAGGTTAGGGAACCAAACTGCCCGGCATTGAGCGCCAGTTCACGCATCGCCAGACGGTTAGCCGCCATCAGCACGTTATCTGAAAATATCAGCAACAGCTCGCCAACTTTATCCACGCCCTGCAGTTGCGGATGCAGGCTCATCAGCCACTGTTCCGGATGCAGACTCTGCTTTACCCACAGATATTCAATCTGTTTCGCCGCATCCTTTATCCATGCCAGCGTGTGGGGATGGGAGTAGTGGGCGGGACCGGAAATATCCAGTACGCCGGCAATCTGGCCATTCGGCGCCTGCAGCGGGATGGCAGCGCAATACAGCCCCTGATTACTGGTGAGATAGTGCTGATGCCCGAAAATCTCGCAGCTGTCATCAATCGCCAGCGCAGTGCCAATCGCATTGGTGCCCCGGCCGCATTCGCTCCATAAATTACCGGGGGCGAGCGCGAAACGCTGCGCTTTTTGCATCGCATGCATATCGCCAAAGGTATTCAGCACCAGTCCGCTGGCATCGGAGAGGATCACTACCGACTGCTTATCGGCAATTTTTTCCGCCAGCGCTTTCACCGTGGGCTGAGCAAATTGCTGTAATGCGGCGTTACTGGCCAGCAGATCCGCCAGTTCACCCTGGCGAATGCGCGGAAAATCATCGGCCATGCGGTCCAGACCATACAGCTGGCTGCGAAACCAGGAGTCATTGAGCAGCGGATTAGGCGCATTGCTGGAAGTGCTGGCGACAGATGAATTTCCCCGCATTGAAGACCTCATGGTTGTGCCGAAAATGTTGCAATATTGTAGCTATTCGGCGTCATGGTTGTTGCGATTTGCAACACAAATATCAAATCATTCTGATAGTGTCGCTAAAATGCATCGCAGTTAAAAATTTAACATATTGATATTTATCATTATTTATAAAAACTGACGCGACGTAAAAAACTGGCACGCCGGCTGCAACAGCAACAGTGCAACCGTAACACCGCCCATGACGAGTTTGCTGTGGCGGTTGTCTGTCTACCCTACATAAGGAGTTTGCGATGCGTTATGCACATCCCGGAACACCGGGCGCTTTAGTCTCTTTCAAAGCGGCCTATGGTAACTATATTGATGGCAAATTCTCAGAACCGCTCAGCGGTCAATACTTTAAGAATACTTCGCCAGTGAATGGCAGTGATATCGCGCAGTTCCCGCGCTCTGACGCCCGGGATATCGACGCAGCGCTGGATGCTGCCCATCGGGCTGCTGACGCCTGGGGGAAAACCAGTGTTCAATACCGTTCCAATCTGCTGCTACAGGTTGCCGATCGCATCGAAGCCAACCTTGAATATCTTGCGGTAGCGGAAAGTTGGGATAATGGTAAACCGATTCGTGAAACCATGAACGCCGATCTGCCGCTGGCGGTCGATCACTTCCGTTATTTTGCCGGTTGTCTGCGGGCACAGGAGGGGGGAGCGGCAGAGATCGATGAGAAAACCGTGGCCTATCATTTCCATGAACCGCTGGGGGTGGTCGGGCAGATTATCCCCTGGAACTTTCCACTGCTGATGGCGGCATGGAAACTGGCGCCTGCGCTGGCGGCAGGTAACTGTGTGGTACTGAAACCGGCAGAGCAGACGCCACTGGGGATCACGCTATTGCTGGAGCTGATCGGTGATATCTTCCCGGCGGGGGTTCTCAATGTGGTGCAGGGCTTTGGCCGTGAAGCCGGAGAGGCGCTGGCGACCAGTAAACGTATCGACAAGATTGCATTCACCGGCTCCACACCGGTTGGCCGCCATATTATGGCCTGTGCCGCCGAGAGCATTATTCCCTGCACCGTCGAGCTGGGCGGTAAGTCGCCCAATATCTATTTTGCTGATGTGATGGACGCCGAGCCGGAATTTATTGAGAAAGCGGTTGAAGGGCTGGTGCTCGGCTTCTTTAACCAGGGCGAGGTCTGTACCTGTCCTTCACGCGCACTGATCCATGAATCTATTTACGCCCCCTTTATGGAACGGGTAATGGCAAAAGTCGCCACTATTCGCCGTGGCGATCCGCTGGATACCGATACCATGATCGGCGCCCAGGCCTCCCGTCAGCAGTTCGACAAAATCCTCGCCTATATCGATATTGCCCGTCAGGAAGGGGGGCAGATCCTGACCGGGGGCGCCCGCGCCGCGATTACGCCAGCGCTGGATAATGGTTTCTACATCCAGCCAACGCTGATCAAGGGTGATAACCAGATGCGCTGCTTCCAGGAAGAGATTTTTGGACCGGTAATCGGCGTCACCACCTTTAAAGATGAGGCTGAAGCGCTGGCGATTGCCAATCAGACCCAGTTTGGTCTGGGCGCGGGTGTCTGGACGCGTGACAGTCATCTGGCTTATCGCATGGGGCGTGGCATCAAAGCGGGTCGTGTCTGGACCAACTGCTACCATATCTATCCGGCGCATGCGGCATTTGGCGGTTATAAGCAGTCTGGCGTCGGGCGTGAAACGCACAAAATGGCATTAAACCAGTATCAACAAACGAAGAACCTGCTGGTCAGCTATGACACGGCGCCGTTGGGGCTGTTCTGAGCCCATTTCACTTTGAGGAGACGCAAGATGAAAACGATGAAAGCCGCTGTAGTCAAAGCTTTTGGTGAACCCTTAGTGATTGAACAGGTGCCGATCCCGCAGGTGGGAACCGGTCAGCTGTTAGTGAAAATTGTGGCGACCGGCGTCTGCCACACTGATTTGCACGCGGCTGAAGGCGACTGGCCAGTAAAACCGCAACTGCCGTTTATTCCCGGCCATGAAGGTGTCGGTTACGTCGTCGCGGTAGGTGAAGGCGTAAAGCATATAAAGGAGGGGGACCGCGTCGGCGTTCCCTGGCTGCATTCCGCCTGTGGCCACTGCGAACACTGTCTGGACCGCTGGGAAACCCTGTGCCATTCGCAAAAAAACTCCGGTTACTCGGTTAACGGCAGCTTCGCCGAATACTGCCTGGCAGATGCCAACTATGTCGGGATCCTGCCGGATAATGTTGAATATAACGAAATTGCGCCGATCCTTTGCGCCGGCGTGACGGTGTATAAAGGGCTGAAAATGACCCATACCAAAGCGGGTGACTGGGTGGTGGTTTCCGGCATTGGCGGGCTCGGTCATCTGGCGATTCAGTATGCAGTGGCGATGGGGCTGAATGTTGCGGCGGTCGACATCGATGATGAAAAACTGGCCTTCGCCAAACGTCTGGGAGCCAGCGTGGTGGCGAACGCCAGAAATGTCGACCCGGCAAAAGTGTTCCATGAAACTTTTGGCGGCGCTCATGGCGTGCTGGTAACCGCAGTGTCGCCAAAAGCCTTTGAACAGGCGATTGGTACCATGCGTCGTGGCGGCACCATGGTGCTGAATGGTCTGCCGCCGGGCAAATTCGACCTTTCCATCTTTGATATGGTGCTGAACGGCATTACCGTGCGCGGTTCGATTGTTGGTACGCGTAAGGATCTGCAGGAAGCGCTCGATTTTGCCGGACGCCATAAAGTGGCGGCAAATATCTCCGTTGAGCCGCTCAGCAATATTAATGATATTTTAGCCCGGATGCTCGCCGGGAAAATTGAAGGGCGCGTAGTCGTCGACCTGGCACTGTAATCAGCAACAACTGGCACAGGGAGAGCATCTCTGTGCCTTTTAGTCCTGTTTAAATCGCAGCATTTGTTACGCGCGCGGGTAACGTCGTGATACCTTCCCTGGTTTATTTCCCGTGGTTTAAAACTTCTCGTTCCCTCTGATGCACTATGTGAGCGCTGACACATAACGCAAAACCGGTGCTAAAGAAACGTCCTGAAATGGCCGATAAACGGTTAACTAGAGTACCGTGCTTTATCCGGGAGAGCTGTTCAGGCGTTTTCTTTAAGTCAGCTTATTACGTGACTTTTCTACACAGGGGTTTTGTAACATGATGAATTGTCTAAAAAAACAATTTTTAGAGAACTCATGTAAAAATGAGCTTGATGCAATAATTAATAATACCGCAGTGATTTATTTCTCGCCGGAAGGAGTAGTGCTTCACGCCAATGATCTGTTTTTATCTGCTATTGGTTACAGTCTGAATGAAATTGTTGGCAAACATCATAAGATTTTCTGTTCAGAAAAACAGACTCAAACAAGCGAGTATTCAGGTTTCTGGCAGGCGTTATCATCAGGGAATTCTAAATCAGGCACGTTCACCCGTTACAATAAAAATGGTGATAAGATATACCTGGAAGCGTCTTACTTTCCGGTGGTCAATAAAAAAGGAAAAATCACTAAGGTGATGAAAGTCGCCAAAGATATCACTACGATAAAAGAAATTTTGAATGGTAAAGATGCCATACTGAGTGCTTTAGATAAATCCCTCGCCGTTATTGAATTTTCTCCGAACGGTGTAATTATTAATGCTAACAAAAACTTTTTAAACGTGGTCGGCTATCAACTCAGTGATATCACCGGGAAACATCATAAAATATTTTGTGATGACGCTTTCAGCAAATTAAGTTCTGCTTTCTGGAGCGAGTTAGCAAAGGGCCAGTTTAAATCTGGCCGATTTAAACGCATCGGAAAACAAGGAAATGAACTTTGGCTGGAAGCCACCTACAACCCGATTATTGATGAGGAAGGGAAGGTTATCAAGGTTATTAAGTTTGCAACCTATATTACTGACAGAATAAAAATGGCACAAGATGTTGTTGATATGGCGGCAGATATATCGACAACCACCTCAGAGATTACCGATAAAGCCAAAGTGGTGCTCAATGAGGCGGTTGATACCTCGCATAACATAGCAAACCAGATTATGGAGACCTCCGGCCTCGGTCAGGAGCTTATACTGCAGTCAAAAAACATTAATGAAATTGTTAACCTGATAAAAAGAATCGCCGATCAGACCAATATTCTGGCGTTAAATGCCGCCATTGAAGCGGCAAGAGCGGGCGAAGCAGGTCGGGGGTTTGCGGTGGTGGCGGAAGAAGTGCGGAAACTTGCCGCCATCACCGGTAACTCCACGGAAAAAATTTCTGAAGTGGTCAGGCAAAATACCTTATTAATCGAATCAATTCATTCTCAATTAAGTAGCGTTACCAGAATCGCGTTACATGGGAAGGCGAGCGTTTCTGAGGTAGCGGCGGGTTTGTCTGATATTGAATCCGGCATTAAGCGTTTTGTGATTGTGATAGATAAAATGAAACCAGAGTGATAAAAATTCCTTTCCGGGCTACGGTTTAGTTCCTGTATTGCTTTTGCCGTGGCCCGGACGCTGCCAGACCGCATTGCAAAAAACTGGCGCAGGCCTTGCCGCGCAATCCTCCCGCGACAAAATCGATACCTCTCTCCTAAGCCTGGATGCCCGCTTATTATCATCACAGTGATTTTTCACGAGCTTCTTTGGGCGGTAAAACGTTATGCTCGAATGCGGTTAAACCGCAGTATGAAGGTATGACGTCGTATTCCCTACAGATGCAAATCTGACCCGACAATAATCAGTCATTAAAAGAGGAGTAACAGGATGAGAACGCGCGTGTTTGGCCGCACAGGCCGCTCTGTTTCAGAGATTGGCTTTGGTGCATGGGCTATCGGTGGCACCTGGGGCGAAGTCAGCCTGCAGGATGCAAAAAGCGCCGTCCATGCCGCTCTGGACGCCGGTATGACTTTTATCGATACCGCAGACGTTTATGGTGATGGTCGTTCTGAAAAAATTATTGCGGCGGTGCTGAAAGAACGTGACGGAGAGCGCCCTTATATAGCGACTAAAATTGGCAGAAGATTGTCACCACATGTGGCGGAAGGCTATACCGCCCGAAACCTTAATGAATTCGTTGATCGTTCACGCGATAACCTGCAGTGTGAAACCCTGGATCTGGTGCAACTGCACTGTCCGCCAACCGAAATTTACTACACGCCGGATGTTTTTGCGGTGATGGACGAAATGCTGACCGCAGGAAAAATTCACAGCTATGGCGTTTCAGTGGAAAAGGTTGAGGAGGGGCTTAAAGCTATTGAGTATCCGAATGTCTCTTCAGTGCAGCTGATTTACAACATTTTCCGGCAGCGTCCGGCAGAGCTTTTTTTCCGTGAGGCAGGCAGGCGTAATATCGGGATTATCGCCCGGGTGCCGCTGGCATCAGGCTTACTCAGCGGCAAAATGAATGCAGAGACGCAATTTGCCGCGGATGATCACCGCTCATTTAACCGCAATGGCGAAGCCTTTGATAAGGGAGAAACCTTCTCGGGCGTTCCGTATGCGATCGCACTCGATGCGGTGGAAGATATCCGCCGCTACGTCACCGCTGATATCACCATGGCCATGTTTGCGCTGCGCTGGATTTTAATGGCGGAAGCGGTGAGCGTGGTGATCCCCGGAGCGAAAAATCAGTTCCAGGCAGAAGCAAATGCACGGGCCGGCACTATTGCGCCTTTAAATAACGAAACAATGGCGGCCATCAGGGATATTTATCAGCAAAAAATCGCACCGTGGGTGCATCAGTGCTGGTAGTACTGTGATACCTTTTTAGGTGACACTGTAACAATGATTGTTCTAAAAGCGATGCCGAGTCGGCGGCAAAACGACTATGGAAATGAATGATTGCTGTTCAGGCCAGCAGTTTTGCTGGCTTATATCTGAGGTTTTTTAACGCTTTTTAATTTCTGTTATGTAAGTAACGGCAACATGTTCGGCAAAATTCGCTACGTCTGCAAATGCCTCTTTTCCCGTCGGTGAACTAAAGGCGGCGACAGCATCTTCTATGGAATCGAACCAGAGCTCTGAAAAACCATCAACTGGTGAATCGGGGTATTTTTCACGGTCGACAGGATTCAGCACATATCCCAGTAAACCAGGCAGACGCAGGGCGATTGCGCTGTGTATCTCATCCCAGTGTTTAACAAACGCCTCAAAGCTTTGACCTTTCTTACGGGTAATAAAGCCGACGTGTTTAAAACCTTTAGCTGATGTCATAACATTCTCCAATAGGCTGTCTATTCAGATAGTTGATACAAAGAGGGGAAGGTAGCGCTGTGTTTTTATAAACCTTCCCTTAACCTGACGATTTTGCGTTTCACGGCAGAACAGTAAATTCGGGAACCACTATGATGGTTTTTTATTGCATGATAAATCGGGTTTCGCTCCGATCTATGCGGACATAGATTCTACAATCTCGTAGGGCAGTTAAGAGTATCCTGACCAGTATTGGCTTCCCTTCCTGTCGCCGGTGGGATGCGAAAGGTCAGTCTGGCACTGACCGCGCCCGCAGGAGGTTATCTTTCAATCCGGCACCCAGGCTGGGTCTGATGCACATTATGGAAAACGCAGTATGCGTAAAACAGATCATCCCGGCGGTATCGCTGCCTTTGTCACTACCGCGCAGCACGGCAACTTTACTGCGGCAGCAGAGCGACCAGGCCTGACTAAATCCGCCGTGGGGAAAAGCGTCGGTCGCCTTGAGGGACGGCTTGGACTAAAACTGTTTCAGCGATCCACTCGTCGTTTAAGCCTGACCCCGGATGGTGAGCATTTCCTGGCCAGCTGACAGAATGCAATGGATATTCTTGAGCAGGCAGAAGCCGAGCTGATTTCTCATATCTGTCAGCCTGCAGGAAGGCTCCGGGTGGATTTTACCCGCGGCGTTCGGCAGGCAGCGTATCCTTCCCATTTTGCTGCAAATCACCCACAATTATCCGAAGCTGGCGCTGACAGTGACGTTCAGCGAACGGTTTGTTGACCTGATTGAAGAGGGCATTGATCTTGTCATTCACATCGGTGAACTCGCCGACAGCAGTGGTCTGGTGGCGAGCCGGCTGGCGCAAACCGGTATCCGGCTTTCATCTGTATTACCCGCGCAATACGTTTATGTCAGCGGCAATGCGGGCATTAGTTGATTTTATCCGGCTGGACACCAGTAATCGCTAAACAACTGAGGACGATTTGATGGCCAATCCGCTGGCAAAAAACATCATTGGTATCTATGAACGTCATGCCGGGGCTTTTGCGCAGCAAAGGTCGACCAATCTGTATGAACAACCCTGGCTGGACAGCTTTCTGAAGCTGGTGCCTGTCAATGGACGGATCCTCGATATCGGCTGCGGAAACGGGGTGCCAATAGCTGATTATTTTATCCGGCAGGGATACCAGGTCACCGGGGTGGATAGCTCAAAACCCATGCTTGACCGCTGCCGGCAACGCTTTCCTCAGCATCATTGGCTGCAGGCAGATATGCGAGAATTGGCGCTGTCAGAACAGTTTGACGGAATAATTGTCTGGGACAGTTTTTTCTTTCTGACGCCTGAAGATCAATGCCAGATGTTTACGATATTTCGACAGCACGCCAGTAGCCACGCGGCGTTGATGTTCACCAGCGGTCCTGACAGCGGCGAGGCGATAGGATCATTTCAGGGGGAAGCCCTTTATCATGCCAGCCTGGCGCCGGAAGAATATCGGCAACTTTTGCATCAGCATGGGTTCAGCGTTGTCAGAATGGTGGCTGAAGATCCCGACTGTCAGGGACATACCGTCTGGCTGGCGCAAAGTATTGGGTGATTTTTTATCAGCGGGAGAGGTAATAATGTTGATAGCACAGGTCACAGATATTCATGCTTCTCATGATAACGACAATTTGCGGCGGTTTGACAGGGTGCTTGCGTGGCTTGAACATATTAATCCTGATGTTCTTGTGCTCACCGGCGATCTTATTGACGATCAGTGGTATGAAGGGTATCAGCTGATTTCTGAGCGGCTGAGTCAAAAACCATGGCCATCGCTGGTGCTGCCGGGAAACTTTGATGCCCGCTACCTGATGCGTTCGATATGGGGAGCACAAAGATGGGCTGATGACGCTCCCGGTGAATCGCTACATTTTGTCTATGATACCGGCAACCTGCGCCTGATAGGCCTGGATTCAACCATCGACAGCGCTGTTTCGGAAAATATAATGAGCCATCTTGCATGGCTGAAAAAACAACTCCAGAACGGCAGTATGCCGGCATCACTTTTATTTCTGCATCATCATGTAGTTGAATCAGGCATTCCCTCACTGGACGACACCCTGTTTTATGGCGCCGGAGAGCTGGCGGAACTGATTATGTGCATACCTGATAAGCCACTTGCAATAGCCTGTGGACACGTCCACAGGCCGGTAGCGGGGAATTTTGCCGGTGTACCCGCCTACATTTGCGGATCGGTCTGCCCGGCAAATCCAGTGTGGTTCGGTTCAGATCATGTTCCGCCGGTAAATGATCCTCCGGCGCTTATGATCCACCGATATTCAGGTAATATTCTGACCAGTTATCATGTTGCTGTTTAGTGGGATGTTGTATCATTCGTGCATAATCTAATAGGGACAGTGTATAAAATGGAAATCAGTAATAGATACTTAGCCGCAAAGCTTGAGATAGCAAAAAAACTTTACGGGTTAATGCACTAATGAAGAATTTTTTTAAATGGGTGTTTAAGGCGATTTGTGAATTTTTCTTACCCCTTATCCCTCTTACTATGGTTATTATTTTGTCTTTGGTTGTAGTCAACGTCTTCCCGGAAGAATATGCAATGAAAATTGTTGGGGTTTTATTCCTGGCAGGATTTTTTTCTTTTATATTTATTGGTAAGAAGAAAAAATAGAAGTCTGAATCAGGTGGTTTTTTACCGCCACAGTAAAATTCTCTTTTGAAGGCGAACGGTTTATAGATATGCAGGAAATTGGGTCTGTACACATCTTTGTCTTTCCTTATTGATAATGTCACCCTGATTTCCTGGTTTTAAATGTCACTTTCTGCTGATTTCTGATGAAGAGAAAAGGGCAGTGAGCTCATTTTTTCAGGCTGGATTTGAAGAGCGCCGGCTCAGCCAGAACCGAATTGATTGCCCTGAGCTGTGCTTGAATCTGCTCCCGCCTTTTAGGCAGACTCTGGAAGGCATACTATGGCTGCGTTTCAGTCATGATGCGATCCGTCAGAATCGCAGCGTCTCAGTGGAGATCTTAATCCCGTGATGCTCCTGTAGTCTTTCTGCGGCAAAGTGTGCCCGAAACCGACGTAATTTTCGCGTAGCAGCGTCAGTACGTGGTAACGCAGAGCCTCGTCAATACGATGCGTGCCGGCTTACCGCGTCGTGCGTTGGTAAGAGCGGCTGCACCAGATCGCGGTAGCGGTTCATCAGCCGCTGAACCTGACGCACGGTAAGATCAAGCTGAGAGGCCGCATCACGGCGACGCAGACGTTTTTCGATGACAGCCTGAATGACGGGAAGGCGGTCAAGTTCTTTGTTCGACATGGTCACCAGCTTCAGCAGAGATCTCCCAGAAAAGGTGGCGAAAACGCCGTATCCGGGTGACATTATTAACTCGCTAAAAAGTGACATTATCAAATTGGCACCATATCTTGGTGCGCATAATGTATATTATGTTAAATTTAGTCCTCCATCCATTTACTGTTACCCGGCACCGGTTTCCCTTCAGTTTTAGCCTGATTACGCCAGTGTTAGTTAGTCAGGCACAGACTTAACAACCATGACGACGTCGGTCGCCATGGTTGTTCGCTTGCCCTCAACGTTATAATTTGAGGGTAATCTGCGTGCCCACAACCCACGCGTCTTTGACTTCTTTAACACCACCCGGCCCGCTGAGGAACTGCACATTAGGCCGTAAGGTAAACCAGGGCGTTACTGCGATGCTGTAGTGCAGTTCCGCCGCGTACTCGGCGCCGCGAACCGGCGTCCAAATCGGATCGTCATAATCCTCCGCCCCTTTGAGCTCGTTCTGCAAGCGGGCTCGCTCCGCCACCCGATCGTTCGCATGCATTTTGCTGAGCCCAAGACCGATATAGTCCTGAGGACGGCTGTCAAAGAGGCCTTTATACACGGCGCCAATCTGCGTCTGATAGTCCATGGTCGCCGTCGCTTTATCGTTCATTGCCAGGTGCCAGAATAACGATAATCCCCGATTTGTGCTGCCCTGCTCTCGGGTCACCTGCTGCTGTAAAGAGACCCAACCACCATAGCGACCGTCACGAACTGCAGGTGCACGTTTGCTAAGTACATAATCATCGCCATGACTGTCTTTCAGTACATCGTTGGCATCTGCCGTGTTATACCAAGCCCCCACCTTGAACGCTCCCGGAAGTTGCTCGATACCCAGCCGCGGGGTATATCCCAATTCCACCAGATACATATTGCCGGTGCGCCCGGTTTTATCTAACTGGAAGCTGCCGCTACGGGTGGCGTAGTTGGGGTTGTACATAAAGGCCCCGGTCTGGAGGTACGTTTGCGCGCTCATATTGTAACGAACCCGCAGCCCCCATTGCCCTATAGGGGTGTTATACCACGCGCTATTCCCGTGGCCCGCAAGCGATCCACACAGTGACAGGTTCTGAAAATAACAGCCGTTATTGTCAAAATCCTCCCCCACCGGTATCAGGCCGGCTTTAAGATCCAACGCGTTATCGAACCACGACTGGCGATACCAGAACTGCGCGGCATGCCAGGTCTGGCCACGACCATAGTTACTGTTGACCGTTGACCCCATCACTGGCGCTCGCGGGTCCTGAATCCGGTCCTTGGTTAAATCACTACCGTTACGATCGACGACCGACATTTTAAATTGACCATTGGCTATACCGGCTATTTTCTGCAGATCCATATCGACACCAATAATATATTGGTCGCTATAACGCACCGTTTTATTTCGGTTATATCCGCCGGAAATATTTGAGGCCAGCATCGAGCCATATTCTAACGTAAAGTCATAGCCTTTATTTTTGAGGTCGCCACGATATCCCCCCCAGTCGCCGGTCATATGTTGACCGGTCGCGGAGAAAGGTGAATCACTGGCAAATAATGAAGCAGAAAAGCATAAGAAACAAAAAAAACAATAATATTGTAATTTTAAATATATCATTTCTCGACCTTTTTCTCAGAATGTAGGCAGCCGACGGCTCATCCACAAAAATATCTGTGGATGAGTACGCTGACTGATAACACGGTAGTGATAGGTTCTTTATTCTTCGGGACTGACAAAATTATACGGGCTTACGCTACGGTGACAGCTCCTCGAGTGATTTACCTTTAGTCTCCACCGCAAACAGCAGCGTCACCAGCCCACCCGTTAGGGCAATCACGGCGAAAGCGATAAACACAAACCGTATACCGAAGCCAGAGACAATAAAGCCAACCAGCAGAGGCCCTATCGAGGAACCGGCGCGCAACCAGGCGCTGGAGAATGCTGTCCCGATAGCTCGCAAACGTGTCGGATACAATTCGGCAGAATAGAGGTACAACGAAAAGGCGACCGTCTGCAAAATGGCGTAGGTCATGCTGCCAAGAATCAATATTTCGATGGCCGATTTAGCCCCCAATACACAGAGCATAATTAACGGAATGATCGCTAACATAAACGCCCATGAATACCAGCGTTTACGGCCAACTTTATCAATCAGGAAGGCACACACCACCGACGCAATAACCCCGCAGGAGGAGGTAATCCAGCCGTAGGCTAAGCTGGTTTCCAGGGGAAGATGGAATAAAGTTTTATACATCGTCGGGAACCAGGTAATCATCCCGTTATTAACGGTATAGACCGTTAACCACAGTCCCCATAGCATAAATGTCCGCGACTTATACATCCCGGAGAACAGCGCTTTGACGCCGGTCTCTGACGATGCCTGTGCTGCAACCGGTTTAATGAACGGCTCCGGCAATTCCATGCCGCGACGAATTGCCTCATCTTCAAACATAGCGACAACTTTCTCGGCCTGCGCCTGACGACCTTTGGCCGTTAACCATCGCGGTGATTCCGGCATCAGCCAACGCAGAGGCACCGTTAAAGCAGAGGGGATCAGCCCAATCAGGAACATGACTTTCCAGCCATAAATCGGCACCAGAAAAAAGCCGACCAGACCGGCAAACATCATACCGATGGGAAAAATAACTTCATACAACAGGAAAAATCGGCCGCGTTTTTTTGCCCCGACAAACTCATTGATATAAGCGCTGGCGACCGGGACTTCAGCTCCAATGCCGAGCCCCTGCAGGAAACGGATCACCAGAATTGACCAGCCGTTCCAGGCAAAGAGGCAGGCGGCATCCATCACCACAAACATGATAATGGTGATACGTAGCACGCCAATACGACCAATTTTTTCCGCCAGTGAGCCAAAAAAAAGCGCCCCGCATAATTGTCCGACATAGCTTGCGGCAATAATAAGGCCAACAAACGTCGGGGTAAGCCCCCACTCCTGGGTGAGTTGAGGTAACGCAAAGGCAATAGCAATAATCGTGTAAGCATCAAAGAACGTTGATAATCCGACTATCACACGGATGGCCAAAAGCCGTCGCGTGATAGGTAACCGCTCAAGTCTGGCCAGTAACTCTGCCGATTTAGTCTCAGAGTGACTGGTAATAATATTATCAGAAGCAAAAACCTGAGTTGACATAGTGATACCCTGTTGATTGATTTACCGGGGCATACATGCAAGACAACGAATGATGCCCATGTTACACAGACAGGCAGGTATTCACTTGCAGTTATTGTAGGGAATTTGTACACCACAAAAAAATAAATGAAAACGTTTCTGCAATCGTTTTCACGTGTAATAATCGTCAGCGGATTAAGAGGAGATGTCAATTCAACAAAATGAACAATTGATATCCAGTTCACATTCCCGACAGATGAGACAAAAAAAGTGTGATAGCACTCCAAAAGTCCAATATGAATGTGAAAAAAAACAATCCTGGCATTGGCATGCGGTCATCAGATTCACCATTACGTACCCGATATCCCTGCACAGAGAAAGCAGAATACGTAACCATTTCTTTGTCAGTATCGAAAATTGCCGTAACATTTTATAAAGTTACTCATTCTCTCGTGGCCAGTTTAAGGCGGAGCCTTTCGGGCAAATTTAATCTCCGGAGTCAGATATGGACCAGGACAGTGAAGAGCAGGATCACTCAGAAAAAAGACTGATAACCATGCGGGATGTTGCCAGTGCGGCTGGCGTCAGCGTGTCGACCGTCTCACGTATACTGGATGAAAGACTTCCGCCTTCGAGAAGCGCCTCTGCCGAAAAAGTTCGCCAGGTTGCGCGTGAACTGGGATACCGGCGGGATTATGTCGCCTCCAGTTTACGTCGCGGAGGAACCGGCACTATTGGGGTTCTGGTCCCACGGCTGACCGATGCGGTCACTGCGATGCTCTTCGAAGAAATCGCCCGTGCTGCCGCTCGCCGTGGCTATTTTGCGGTCGTGGCGACCTGTGGAGATGACCCTGACCAGGAGCGTGAATCCGTAGAATCTCTGCTGGACCGCCGCGTCGATGGCCTCATTTTGTCGACCTGTCGGCTGGACGATCCCCTGCCCCAAACGCTGCGGGAACGGGATATTCCCCACGTGCTGGTGCTGCGAACCGACGGTATCAGCTTATCTTCCGTTGGGGACGACGAGCTGGGAGGATATCTGGCGACCCGTCATCTGATTGATTTAGGTCATAAAAATATCGGCCTCATTGGAGGGCCTGATTTCGCCTCCAACGCCCTCAACCGAAGAAAAGGTTTTGAAAAAGCCATGCGCGAGGTAGGTCTGGAGATCCAGCCGCAATGGTGCTACTCATCCGATTTTAACATCCAGTCGGGTGAAGAAGCTGGAGAGCAGATACTCAGCACCACGCCTCCTCCTAGTGCCATTTTTGCCGTCAATGACGAAATAGCCATTGGCGTGGTGGCCGCCGCGCACCATCGAGGTATCACTATTGGCCAGGAGTTGTCGCTGGTAGGCTACAATGATATCCCGCTGGTGAGTCGTTTACCGGTGGCACTGACGTCGGTACGAACCCCGCTAGAACATATCGCCAGCAATGCCGTCGATATGCTGATTAACGATGAAAACCGCCAGCGTTTGCGTGCGGTAGCACCGACACTTATCCCAAGAAAATCAACAGTATCATTAAATAAGTAACCGGCTTACAACCTGGCTGCATCACGCCCTGTGATGCAGCTGCCCATAACCTGTAATCTGAGAATTGAAATCTGCGATCGCCTTCTCAGCCCCCGAGTTTATCCTTTTATTTTGTGACCCACGCCGCATTTATAACCAACGGACAATTGACGTAAAGATTTTTGGGGTTCAAATTCAAACACGTGAAAACGATTGCAGAAACGATTTCAAACGCGTTTCAAGTACTCATCACTCAAACACAAAAATTATGTTCATCAAGGAGATAGTCATGATTAATATCGATCTCAGAGGTTTGACTCCAGCACCGGTTACCCCGTTCAATCGTGATGGCAGCATCGATTTTGATGCCATTCAGCGCCTGGGCAGCTGGCTGGGTAGCATCGACGGCGTCAAAGGTCTGGTCGTGCTGGGTCACGCCGGTGAAGGTACCTTCCTGACTCAGGATGAACAGGCAGCGGTTATCCGCGCATTTGTTAAATCCGTGGATGGTAAACTGCCAATCATCGCAGGTATCACTGGCGAAGGGACTGAAGTCGCCGCGCTGGAAGCGAAACGTGCCGTTGCCGCCGGGGCGTCTGCGGGTCTGCTCTACCCATCCCACGGCTGGCTGCGTTTTGGCTATCAGGATGGCGCGCCGCAGGACCGCTATCGTGTAGTGTACGAAGAGAGTGGTCTTCCACTGATCCTGTTCCAGTATCCGGACGTCACTAAAGCGACCTATAACCTGAAAACCCTGCTTGATATCTCCGCACAACCTGGAGTGTTCGCGATGAAAAATGGCGTCCGCAACATGCGCCGCTGGGATACAGAAATTCCTGTGATCCGCCGAGAACGCCCGGATCTGCAGATTCTCACCTGCCACGATGAATACCTGCTGCATACTGCGTTCGATGTTGACGGCTTCCTGGTTGGTTACGGAAATATCGCGCCAGAAGCGCTGATCGAAATGATCAATGCAGGGAAAGCCGGTGATTATAAGAAAGCACGTGCGGTCCACGATCGTCTGCTGCCGGTGACCAAAAGCGTTTACCACCGTGGCTCACATATGGAAGGCACCGTTGCCTTAAAACACGCACTTGTTGCTCGTGGGATTCTGGAACACGCCACCGTGCGTTCGCCACTGCTCCCACTGGAACAGGGTGCAGAAGAAGAGATCCATGCTGCTATCCGCGCATCAGAACTGCCGAGAGTAGGCTAATTGCCGGAAACGCGTTGAAAAAGCAGCATTCAGTTATCACCCTTCCAGCGTGAATGCTGCTCTCTCATCCGGACCGACCACCACGGGTCTACTGTCTGCACACGGTAGACCGCCACGCCTTAAACTGATGAGCGTGACCCGCTTTTCTAAAACAATACATAAGACGACAACTCTGTATATCCGGGTCGACGGTTATACACCTTTGCCCCGGTCATCCAGGAAGGTATACCATGTCAACATTGGTCCTGAATGCCAGTCGATCTGCCGCCGATACTGCGACAGGTGCTGCCGAACTGGTTGCCCGTATAGAACGCATTCCTGTTACCCGAAAATTAGTTTTTATTCGTCTTGTTACCGGTATTTCCACTTTTTTTGACTCCTACACGGTGCTGGCGATTGCCTTCGCGATGCCAGAACTCATCAGCCAATGGCATCTCTCTCCCCTTTTTGTGGGTCTCATTATCGCCGCCAGCTACGCAGGCCAGCTTGTTGGCGCTATTTTTTTTGGGTCGCTGGCAGAGAAAACAGGACGCCTGAGCGTTCTGAAAATAACGATTGTCATGTTTGTCACGATGAGTGCTGCCTGCCTGCTGGCCTGGAATGGCTGGTCGCTGCTGATTATTCGCTTCCTTCAGGGGATTGGCATCGGTGCGGAAGTCCCGGTCGCCAGCGCCTATATCAATGAATTTATCGGTTCCAAAAAACGTGGCCGCTTCTTTTTACTGTATGAAGTGATTTTCCCGATCGGTCTAATGTTCGCCGGGATCATTGGCTACTTTCTGGTGCCAGAATATGGCTGGAAAGCCATGTTCTGGGTGGGCCTGATCCCGCCGATGATCGCGGCCCCACTTCGTTGGCTGATGCCTGAATCGCCGCGCTGGCTAATCAGTCAAAATCGAATAGCCGATGCAGACCAAATTATCCGTAGCCTGGAGGATGAAGTGATCCGTCGCGGTGGTACCCTGGAAGCTCCGGTGGTGAAGACCTTTGCGGCACCAGTCGATACCTCGATGGGATGGCACGAGCTCTTTTCCGGTATCTATCTGAAACGCACTCTGATGCTCTGGGGATTATGGGTCAGCGCTTATCTTGTTAATAACGGCATGATTACCTGGCTGCCGACCCTGTACCGTAGCGCATTTCACTTATCTATCCCGCTCAGTCTGGCCTATGGCTGGATAACCTCGTCCGCCGGCGTCGCGGCGTCGTTTGCCTGCGCGTTGTTGATTGACCGTACCGGACGTAAACGCTGGTACAGCACAGCATTTTTCCTCTCAGCCCTCTCGCTGTTGATCCTGGGAGAAAGTGGTGCGTCCAGTGCTATTGTGGTGCTGGTTTTCACCAGTCTGTCATACGCCATTATGCAGACCGTCACTTTTTCGCTCTACCTCTACTCCGCCGAACTGTATCCCACTCGCCTGCGCGCCATTGGTACCGGATTTGGCAGCGCCTGGTTGCGGGCAGGATCCACCCTCGGCACCCTGCTGGTCGGACTAATTGTTGCCGGACCAGGGGTGGAATACGTTTTCTTTTTATTTGCGGCGGTCGCCCTTACCGGTGGGGTCATCACGATGCTTTTCGGTATCGAAACCCGAGGAGCCATTCTGGAGGAACTGTCTCCCTAGAGATGATAGCGGCAGTACACATACCGGCCAGATGGCCCGCATAAAATAAACAATCTAACCTCAGGTAAGGTGAACGATGAAACTACTGAGTTTTTCCGTTGATGGTCACGAAAAGTACGGTCTGATCGCCCCCGATGGGATTATTGATTTATACCCTTTCTTCCCGGAGTGCCCCGACCTACGGTCGTTCCTGCCCCATCTGCAGCAACTGAATCAGGGGATGCTACTGGGGAAGAAGGCGGACTATTCGCTCGATCAGATAGACTTTTTACCGGTGATCACCCGACCAAATAAAATCATCTGCGCCGGGATGAACTATCAGGAAAAAAGAGCTGAATTTAACGAGCAGGATCCCGACCCGACGCTCTTCATTCGTTTTGCCGACTCCCAGACCGGGCACCGCTGCGGGCTAATCAAGCCCTCCCGTAGTAACGAGTTCGACTATGAAGGGGAGCTGGCGCTGGTGATTGGCCGGCACGGTTCGCATATTCCCGCGGACCAGGCGCGTGGCTATATCGCCGGATACAGTTGCTATATGGATGGTTCGGTCAGGGACTGGCAGCACACCTGGTTTACCGCAGGAAAAAACTGGCCCGCAACCGGTGGGTTCGGCCCCTGGCTGGTCACTCCAGATGAGATCTCCGATCCGCAGAACCTGGAGATCATCACCCGACTCAACGGTCGCGAGGTGCAACACGACAATACCCACAGCATGATCCACTCGATAGATATACTGATCGCCTACATCAGTACATTTAGCGCCCTGTCACCTGGTGATGTCATTCTGACCGGCTCGCCAGGCGGCGTCGGGAAAAAACGTCATCCGCCTCTTTTCCTGTGGCCGGGGGATGTGGTGGAGGTCGAGATATCGCAGATTGGTAGCCTGGTAAATCCTGTTATTGCTGAGGTCGACGATAACCCATATTCAGCAAACCCCGTCTACACCAACGTATCCTGACTAGTGGAAACCGCATGCCCTGCGGAGGAGGCCTCACGTGATATTGCTGCAATTTATTGTTGTTCTGTTTTTTCTCTATCTGGGGATGCGGGTCGGAGGTATTGGCGTGGGGTTTGCGGGTGGCGCCGGGGTCATCGTGCTTTGCACCATCGGGGCTACGCCCGGCGACCTCCCGATGCTGGTCATCGTCTTTATTATGGTGGTGATCGTCGCCATTGCAGCAATGCAGGAGGCTGGCGGGATCGACTATCTGGTGATGTTAACCGAGCGCGTGTTGCGGCGGGCGCCGCGTTTACTGGTTATCACGGCGCCGCTTTCCACCTGGTTGTTGACGATGATGGCCAGCACGGGGCAAGTGTCATTTGCCTGTATGCCGATTATTGTGGGGGTCGCAAAGGAGAACCGGCTTCGCCCTACCCGAGCGTTGGCTATTTCGGTTGTCGCCTCGCTGCTGGGCATTGTTGCCTCGCCCATTTCCGCCGCGGTGATTTTTTTCGCCGGGATACTCGAAAAAAGCCATCAGGGATGGGGGTATCTGGAGCTTATCTCTGTGATGATACCCGCCACTTTTTTAGCTCTGCTGTGTACATCTCTCTTTTATCTGGTCTGGGATAACATCCGCCAAACCGACCAACTGAGCGCGGACGCTCCCAGCGTCTCTACGCAGACCATGGTTGGTAGTATTCCCCCTGGAGCCAAACGCTCAGTGCTGATTTTTATCGTAGGCCTGGTCGCGGTGCTGTTATACGCCATGATCAGCAGCCCAAGAGCGGGGTTGATTGCGCACCCGGTGTTGAATAGCGGGCAGGTCCGTATTTCCGTCATGATGGCGGTCGCGCTGATGATCGTTATTTTTTGTCGTGTCAACGTACATAATATTCCAGCGACATCCATCTTTAAAACCGGCATGACCTCCTGCATCTGTATACTCGGTGTGGCCTGGCTAGGTTCAACATTTATGGACAGTAATCAAGTCTGGATGCAAAACAAGGTGTCCGACTATCTGTCAGACTCGCCGCTGTTGTTAGCGCTGATTATTATGCTGGTATCGTGCTTTCTTTATTCGCAGGCCGCATCAACAAAAATACTCTTCCCGCTGGCTCTGGGGATAGGAATTACTCCCGACACGCTGGTCGCCTGTTTTCCCGCGACTGCGTCCCTGTTTATTCTGCCGAACTACCCGACGTTGCTGGCGGCAGTGGCACTGGATGATACGGGTTCAACCCGTTTAGGCATCCGAATTATCGATCATCCATTTATTCTTCCAGGGTTGATGGCCACGATGCTGTCTATCATGTTCTCGGCGGGTTTTACACTGCTGTTTTACGCTTAACAGAGATGAATTTTCGAATTATGTATTACATCCGAATGGGGGCGGACAAATTCCCAGACCTTCAGGAGTTAATTATGCATTCATATGAGGGGTATATCCGGGCCGTTGGACTCACTGTCTGTAGTGGTAGCTCAGACTAGTTAGCTACGTCCGCTCCTGGCAATTACAGTGAGGGTAACCCCTCTTCTTCATTTAGTCTGCTGCCGGTGTTCCCTGATGGAAACGCATCTGCCAGTTAGCATCTTCCGACATCATCCAGATTGATGAGCGCAATGCTCGCTTGCTGATTATCCCTGCGGCGTCCTGCTGAAAACTTTTGTACGTCAGTAATACAACGCCATCAGCAAGCAATGCTAAGGCAAAATCGCTGGCCTGTATTTCTGACTGAAAAGTTTCTGCCGCCAGCACCGACAGACTTTGCTCCCGGTTGTAAATCTGACCCGAGCAGCCAGTCTCGAGAAAATCCTTATGCAGTAACTGATTAACCATCCCGGCATCACTGCGTATCGCATATTGATGCAGACCGGTTTCCAGCGCCTGAATTAACGACAACAGCTGTGCTGAATCAGTCAAAATGCCTCCATTTATCTATCTACATGAATAATAAGGATAAAAACAAAATGATCGCGCTACGTGAATTCTGTGATTTTGACAGTATCCCAGTGGGCCAGAATTCACGCTGCAGCGGCAAAAAAAAGGGGATTGCCCTACTCTTTAAGCATTCATATTGGGCGGTACCATTATCGCTTTCCGGGTCTTTATCCCTTTGTCGGCAAAATCTTCTGCTGCTCTCCTGATCAGCTCAGATCATGCAAACTCTTTTCCAACAGCGGCTGCAATTTAACATCTGAAAAGCAGACTTCGAGACCACTGCGTTCAGGCGTACAACACATCACTCCCACGGCACCGCGCTGATCAGCAGGAAAATGGCAGAGCCTTAGCAGTGGCCACGTCAGACCGTCTGCTGAATACTGCAAACGCAGTGCGTCTCCCTTGCGACTCAAGCGAAGCCAGAAATCAGCAGGATCTCCGGAAAAGATACCCGTGGCCCAGTCTGACTGACCCAGAGTGAGCACGCTGCCGATCGCAGGTGCGCCATCATTAAACTCTATCCCGGCTTTCAGCCAGTGCTGTTCATCAGCCAGATAAAAAATTCCGGCCTGATCATACAGCGCAGAGAAACCCGCGCGCACACGAACCTGAAAAGTAAAATCACCGACAACATCGGTGACAAATGCATGTCCGGAAAATCGCTCAAAACCGTACCAGGTCTTCAGCCAGAAATCGGTTCCGGTGTCTGTCACCACCTTCAATTCCCCCGCGTTCTGACTCCACTGCTGCGGTTGATTAATCCAGTAAAATCGATCCTGCATCGCCATGCTCCCTGTTACCGATCACTTTACCGTTAATATTTAACTTGCCGGGAATCCGGCGCTTAATCAACGCCATTTCCTGCCGCACTGTCTAAAGTATTGACTTAAATTCGAATAATACGAGAATGTTTCTTTTGCAGCGACTACCAGAAAACACTGGAGCATATCATCGCCGGTTCACATAGCTTTCTCCCTGTAGCTAACGTTAAAAAGCCAGGCGTACTGCTTGCCACTGCTCTTTTACTTGCCAGTTGCTCCTCTGCGCCGCCGCGGTCGCTGATCACCCCGCTCCCTGCGGTGGCTAAACAGCCCCTGCCGGCGCCTTCTCAGCAAAAAGCGCCGGAACTGGTGCGCGGTGTCTGGCTGGCGACCGTCTCCCGTCTCGACTGGCCGCCGGTGACATCAGTCAATGCCAGCAGTACTGCCATGCGCATTAACCAGCAGCAAAAAGCGCTGAGCGACAAGCTGGATAAACTGAAAAGTCTCGGTATCAATACCGTCTTCTTCCAGGTAAAACCTGATGGTACCGCTCTCTGGCCATCAAAAATTTTGCCATGGTCAGATATGCTGACGGGCAATATTGGCGAGGATCCTGGCTACGATCCGCTGCAGTTTATGCTGGATGAAGCGCACAAGCGTGGCATGAAAGTCCATGCCTGGTTTAATCCCTACCGGGTCTCGGTCAACACCAAACCCACAACCGTTGCCGAACTGAACCGCACATTATCGTTGCATCCGGCCAGCGTATTTGTGTTGCGTCGTGACTGGATCCGCACCGCCGGCGATCGCTTTGTGCTCGACCCCGGCATTCCGGAGGCGCGGGACTGGATCACCAGTATCGTTGCCGAAGTCGTTGCGCGTTACCCGGTGGACGGTGTGCAGTTCGATGACTACTTCTATACCGAGTCACCCGGCTCCAGCCTCAACGACAGCCAGACCTTTATGCAATATGGCCAGGGATTTGCGTCAAAAGCCGACTGGCGGCGGCACAACACTCAGCAGCTGATTGAACAGGTGTCACGCACCATTAAACAGCTGAAACCCAACGTTGAATTTGGCGTCAGTCCTGCTGGCGTGTGGCGCAATCTGTCGCACGATCCGGCAGGCTCCGATACGCGCGGCGCGGCGGCATATGATGAAGCTTATGCCGATACCCGTCGCTGGGTGCAACAGGGGTTGCTGGATTATATTGCCCCGCAGCTGTACTGGCCTTTCTCCCGTGATGCTGCCCGTTATGATGTGCTGGCAAAATGGTGGGCGAATGTGGTGAAACCGACAAACACCCGCCTCTATATTGGCGTGGCACTATACAAAGTGGGTGAACCTTCAAAGAATGAACCAGACTGGACGATCAATGGTGGCGTGCCGGAGCTGAAAAAGCAGCTCGATTTGAACGAGTCGATGCCGCAAATTAACGGCACTATTCTGTTCAGGGAGAACTATCTTAATCAGCCGCAGACCCAGCAAGCGGTCAGTTACCTGAGAAGTCGCTGGGGTAGCTAGTCTGATATTTTGGCACTATCCATCCCATGCCGCGG
Source organism: Pantoea sp. B65 (assembly GCF_047308185.1). Lineage (NCBI taxonomy): Bacteria > Pseudomonadati > Pseudomonadota > Gammaproteobacteria > Enterobacterales > Erwiniaceae > Pantoea > Pantoea sp. B65. The sequence continues at coordinate 556,214 of NZ_JAHXPU010000045.1, read as the reverse complement.
AATGCACCCGGAGGCACGAGAAAAATCACAACAAAGAATCGGTTTTGCGTTTTTTGGGGCGTTTAACGTCGGTATTTACAAACACATTATTAGTCGCAACGCTTCTGGTTAAAGCATCGCTGATGGCCTGATGGATTTGCGGATAGTCAGCGAAGAGCGCCGGATTAGCCAGCTGATCGCTGATCAGATCGGCAAACTCCTCCAGCACGCTGGCGGGTTTAATGATTTTCAGATCGCGGCCAAATTTGATTAGCCCATCCCGATCGGGAAACGTTTTACTTTTATTCAGTTTCAGCGCCAGTTGTTTGTCAGTAGTGGGATAAATATGGGTATTAACCACATCGTACAACGGAGATAATGTTGGCGTCGGTTCTCCCTCAGCGTCATACAGTAGGGAGAAATTCTTCAGATGCGCGTCTCCGTTGCCTATCATGCAGCTGAACAGTACGTAGCGCCAGTAGCGTTCTACCTGTGACTGATCGCGCGTAAACAGGCTGACGATTTTCGCGCCGGTTTCATAGGATCCGCTGTATTTATGATCGGATGTCTTACCGGCCAGGACACAAAAATCTTCCATCGCAAAACGCCGGTTGCCGGCAATATCGAAGCGCTCGGTAATAAACAGCTCTTTGTTATCGGAAAGCCAAAAATCAGCCACCGGTAACCCGCATGCTTTAGCCAGAGACATGCAGATGAATTCGTTTTCAGCCAGCCGTGGATACTCTTCATCACCGGTTTTGGCGATCAGATTAGGATAGAGTACTGTCCCCCTGCCCTCGGTGCTGATCATCACTTTTGGCTGCACACCGGAGATGGTGGTCTGCAGCAAGTATTTGTTAAGTAGGTATTCAAACGCGCTCTCCCGGTGATCCCACTTCAGCAGATCATCCAGTTTCTCCGGTGAAGGACGAGGTAAATCGATATCGCTAACGTAAGACAGCGCGCCGATACCGGTATCCTGCTGCAGTGCCAGAAACAACATATCCGAGACGTTTCCCGCGTAGCGACGCAGACGTTCGGCAATATGGTAGCGAACGTATCCCTCCGGGATATTCATCTCAAAGATATTAAACAGTCGGCTGCCGTTATAGCCCATCCGGCGTTCAGGCAGCATGGTCAGCGATACGCGCCGGCTGTCCGCTGCAGCATAGCTAAAGTTATAGCTGCCATGCTCGTGAAGCAGTCTGCCGCAATACTCATCCCGGCTGTATACCTCAATCTGGCGGACCGGACGGGAGAGTTCTCTCAGATCAGTCATCATCAAACAATGCCTCAAGTTCATCCAGCTGCGGTAAACCTGACGACTGGACAGTTAATGTCAGACCCATCGCCGTCAGATAGAGCGTCAGTGCTTTCAGTGAACCGGTATAAACACCGTTCTCAATTTCAGAAATCACGGTTCTGTGTACACCAGCCCGCGACGCGGCATCCAGTTGCGTCCACTTGCAGGCTTTACGTCTTTCAAGGCATTTCACTCCGATGGCTTTCATACCAGGTAACATAGCGCCCTCAGCGTTGCTATATAGCTACAATTTTCTTATTTAAACTCTATTGTCACTATATAGCAACAATTAATTGCCGCGGAATCAGAGGCAATCGTCCTGTTGCCTCAGCCGGCTTCGTAATCTTGATGAGATGTCTCCGGCTGTGCGTACCTCGCTCGGAATTCAGATGGCTCCGGCTTTTGTGGCCTGCAGCGCCTGGCTAAGCGTCAATGGTGGCCAGGCCGATATTTTTGCCAAATTACTGTTCGGCTATGGCCTTTTACAGATGCTGTTTATGATAAGACTAATTCCCTGGTACTGTTCCCAGCCCTTTAACCCGGCCTTCTGGAGTTTCTCATTCGGTGTTGCGTCACTGGCCACAACCTCGATCCGGCTGGGGCATGCCACACCTGGCGGGGCACTATACTGGATGTCATTCCCGCTGTTTATTGCATCTAATCTTGTTATCGCTCTGCTTATGATCAAAACCGTTCAGCTGTGGATAACAGGACGTTTAATTATTCGCGAGGAACAGCGTTAACCTCCCTTCCCGCCTGGCGATAACCTGCTTTGAGCAACGAAACGGCGTCATCAACTCTGGCTGATGACGCTGGCCATTATCAATACTACCCACCTTCCCTTATCTAACTATTTGAATAATAAAATTAATTCACCAAGTGATCGCGCTACGTGAATTCTGCGATTCTGGCAGTAGTTGAGGGCCGCAGAATTCGCCCAGATTCGGCAACCAACGCCGGGGATTTCGCTGCGCCTGAACCGTGGCTACTGGCTGACTTAACTCAACCTTCCTTATTAATCACCATCCGACACGGTTATCGCAGCATGATCGGTTACTAAATCAGCAATGCATTGATTCACCGGGAAAAGAGATAACAAATCTAAACAAAATAAATTATTGAGTAGCGGACTAAAAACCCCTATATTGGCCGCGCTTAAACTCACTGTGCTTAAATTCAATTATTCAATCGGTGTTCCGAGACCCCGGTTGTAGGAGAGATATGATGACGGATAAAGTCCGTATTGATACTTTAGATGCGAATTCATTAAATGGAAACAATGAAACCTATTTAGCCAGACAGGCTGAATTTGAATCGAATGTCAGGAGTTATCCACGTAAATTGCCATTAGCCATTGCGAAAGCCCAGGGCGTTTGGATCACCGACGTTGAGAATAATCAATATCTTGATTGCCTTGCCGGTGCGGGAACGCTGGCGCTTGGACATAACCATCCTGATGTACTGCAAAGCATCCAAAATGTCATTACCAGCGGCTTGCCGTTACATACCCTTGATCTGACCACGCCGTTAAAAGATCAGTTCTCAGCTTATTTGCTCTCTATGCTGCCAGGACAGGGCAAAGAGTATTGCCTGCAGTTCTGTGGCCCTTCTGGCGCCGATGCAGTTGAAGCCGCCCTGAAGCTGGCAAAAAAATACACCGGCCGTTCTGGCGTGATTAGCTTCTCCGGCGGCTATCACGGCATGACCCATGGCGCGCTGGCGGTAACCGGCAACCTGTCACCGAAAGAAGCCGTCAACGGCATGATGCCTGAAGTCCAGTTTATGCCTTATCCGCACCTGTACCGTTGCCCGCTGGGCATTGGTGGCGAAGCCGGGGTGAAAGCATTAACTTATTATTTTGAAAACCTGATCAATGATGTCGAGAGTGGCGTACGCAAACCAGCGGCGGTCATTCTGGAAGCGGTTCAGGGTGAAGGTGGCGTTAACCCGGCTCCTGTCGAGTGGCTGCAACGTATTCGTAAAGTGACGCAGGAACACGGCATTCTGCTGATTATCGACGAAGTTCAGGCTGGCTTTGCCCGTACCGGTAAATTGTTTGCCTTTGAACATGCCGGTATCGAGCCCGATATTATCGTAATGTCCAAAGCGGTTGGCGGCGGTTTGCCATTAGCCGTATTGGGTATCAAAAAACAGTTTGACGCATGGGAACCAGGTCACCATACCGGTACTTTCCGTGGCAACCAGCTGGCGATGGCTACCGGCCTGACCACCCTGCAGTATCTTAACGATCATCAGGTTGCTGAAAAAGTCGCCGCTCAGGGTGAATGGCTGAAAGCTAAACTGGCTGAACTGCAGAAACGTTACCCGGTGATCGGCAACGTTCGTGGCCTGGGCTTAATGATTGGTATTGAGATTGTTAAACCTTATCAGCCGCAGGATCATATGGGTTGCTACCCTGCTGATGGTCAGCTGTCCGCATTGCTGCAGAAAAAATGCTTCGAAGCCGGGCTGATCCTCGAGCGTGGCGGACGTAATGGTTGCGTCTTGCGCTTGCTGCCTTCCTTGCTGATCACCAATAATGAATTGGAGATCTTCCTGGATAAATTTGAAAACGCCCTGTTAGCAGCTGGCATCAAACCTGTCTGAGTGGAGTGAATTACTGCGATGTCCAGGTTAAACCCGATTCTGGCGGCCTCAGCACAAAGTACCGAGGCATACCAGCAAGCGATTGCACAGAGTAGTCAGGCCGTTGTGCAGTGGCTGCAACAACCTGAAATGTATCAGGGCAAAACCGTTGCTGAACTGCGTGAACGTATTACGCTGGATTTTAATCCGCAGGGTCTGGGCAACCAGGCGGCGATTGAACGTGCGATTGAGTACTTTTTAAAAGACAGCCTGTCGGTGCATCATCCACAGTGCGTCGCGCATTTGCATTGCCCAAGTCTGGTGGTGAGCCAGGCTGCCGAGGTGTTAATTAACGCGACCAACCAGAGTATGGACTCCTGGGACCAAAGTCCGTCGGCTACCATTATCGAGATGAAGCTGATTGAATGGTTGCGTAACCAGGTCGGCTATCAGTCCGGCGATGCCGGGGTGTTCACCAGTGGCGGTACCCAGAGTAACCTGATGGGACTGATGCTGGCGCGCGATGCTTTCTTCGCCCGCCAGGGGCACTCTATCCAGCAAGATGGTCTGGTGGGTAACCTGAGAAAAATCAAAGTCTTATGTTCAGAAAATGCCCATTTCTCGGTGCAAAAGAACATGGCTTTACTCGGCCTCGGCTACCAGTCCGTTACGCTGGTCAAGACCGATCGTTTTGCGCGGATGGATCTGAACGATTTAGCCGAAAAAGTGGCGCAGGCGCAGGCCAATGACGAACAGATCCTGGCGATTGTCGCCACCGCCGGTACCACTGATGCCGGCGCGATCGATCCGCTGCGCGCCATTGCCGCCCTGGCGGCAGAACATCAGATCTGGCTGCATGTGGATGCAGCCTGGGGCGGCGCCTTGTTGTTGTCTGACAAGTACCGTGATTATCTGGATGGTATTGAACTGGTGGATTCCATCACCCTGGATTTCCATAAACAATTCTTCCAGACCATTAGTTGCGGTGCTTTCCTGTTAAAAGAAGCCCGCCACTATGAACTGATGCGCTACCAGGCGGCTTATCTGAATTCCGAGTTTGACGAAGCTCATGGGGTTCCTAACCTGGTATCGAAATCTTTGCAGACCACCCGCCGTTTTGATGCATTAAAACTGTGGATGGGCCTCGAAGCGTTAGGGCAAAAGCAATACGCAGAGATCATCGACCATGGCGTTACCCTGGCACAACAGGTTGCGCACTATGTTACTGAGCAGGCGTCGCTGGAACTGGTTATGCCGCCACAGCTGGCCAGCGTACTGTTCCGTTATCGTCCACAGCCGCTGGCGGCGGGTGATGATGCGGCGGTTGCGTTGCTTAACCAACAGATCGGTGATGCTTTGCTGGCATCCGGACGTGCCAATGTGGGGGTTACCGAGTTTAATGGCCTCACCTGTCTGAAACTGACGTTGTTAAACCCAACGGTTAGCCTCGATGATATTAAAGTGTTGCTGACGCTGGTTGAGAGTACCGCACAACAGCTGCTGAACGCTTAATTCACCCAGCGCTGCCCTGCATTAAAAAGCCGATAGCATGTATAGTTATCGGCTTTTTTAATGTTGATTAACCTCAGGACAACAGATTAATAATCTGCGCGGTGGTCATCGGTCTGCCGATGTAGTATCCCTGCAGACCATCACATTCTAACTGCTTTAATTGCTCCAGCTGTAACTGGGTTTCCACCCCTTCCGCCGTAACGTCCATCGAGTAGGCTTTCCCCAGCCCAATCATATTTTCAACGATCTGCCGGGCTTTGGGTGAATCAGTCATCGGCATAATAAAGGATCTGTCGAGCTTGATGCCGTCAAAAGGGAAAGTACGTAAATAATTCAGCGAAGCGTAGCCGGTGCCAAAGTCATCGATAAGGAATTTCACTCCCATTTTGCGGACATGACGCATCACCTCCAGCGTTTTTTCCGGATCCTGTAACATCGCATTCTCGGTAACTTCAATCTCCAGCCGTGAACTTTCCAGCCCTGATGTTTCCAGCGCCGTACGGATCCTGCCGGGCAGCGCGCCATCCTGAAACTCCGCCGCCGAAATGTTCACCGACACCGACAGACCCGGCAGGTCGCGATGGGTATCCCGGCAGGCAGCAGCCAGCACCCAGTCGCTGAGAGCGATAATCAGGCCGGTTTCTTCCGCCAGTGAGATAAACTGGTCAGGCATTAACAGACCGTGTCGCGGGTGATCCCAGCGCACCAATGCCTCAACCGCATTAATACGCGCAGTCTTAATATCATAACGGGGCTGATAGACCAGGCGTAGCTGATTATCGCGAATCGCCTCCCGGAGTTCATTCTCCATTTCCCGGCGCTGGATGATTTTTTCGCCCATATCGCGCTGATAGAATACCCAGCCATTGCGTCCGGCACTTTTGGCTTTATAAAGCGCAATATCGGAAAACCGCAGCAGATCCGCAGCGTTATGTGCATCCTGGGGAGCCAGCGCAATGCCAAGGCTGGCGCCGATAAATATCTCGTTGCTATAGACGTCGAAAGGACGATTGATCTCCTGGATAATGCGGCGACAGAGGGTTTCAATCTCCTCAAGGTTTCTCACATCCGGCAGGACAATAATAAACTCATCACCGCCATGCCGTGCCACCAGATCGGACTCCCGCAGGCAGTTGCGCAAGCGCGAAGAGACCTCGTTAAGCACCTTATCGCCTGCGGTATGCCCGTACAGGTCGTTGATCGGCTTGAATTTGTCCAGATCAACCATAATCATCACCAGAGGATGCTCTGTTGTTGGCTGTACGCGCAGCTTCCCTTCAAGAAATTCTTTCATTCTTAAACGGTTAGGAAGGCCGGTTAATTCGTCATGGCTGGACAAATAGCGCACACGTTCCTGTGCTTCCACTTCCAGAGTGACATCGGTTGCCGTGCCGCGAAAACCTGTCTTATTCTCAGAAACCTGAACCCGCTTCACCACCATCGTGCAATAGCGCTGATATTGCTGAGCGGAGTAGTAGCAGCAGTGTTTCAGCGTCAGGTGGCCACCGCTTAGTGGTAAATCGGTTATCTGCGATGCCGAAAGAGTGCCAATCTGTAAAAAATCCGTCAGCGGACGTCCCAGCCACTCGGAAATGCGGCAGCCGGTAATGATCGAAAACCGCTCAGAAATCCAGGTAAAGCACAGCCGGTCATCCATTTCCCAAATCCAGTCGGTTGTGGTTTCCACCACATCGCGGAAACGACGTTCGCTGGCGGAAAGCGCCTGCTTGCTCTGTTCCAGCAGGAAGGTGCTCTCATCATTAAGACGGGCTTTACGCAAGGTGTTTTGCATCAGCATAAAGGCCAGAGCAAGCGTTGCCAGCATTAACAAAATCAGTAAAGGAAATAACCACACCAGAAGCGCTCTTCCGGGATTAGCACTCAGCCAGTCGAGCCGCACATTACCTCCACTGACCGGCAGCAAAAAACCGACTTGTCCGGTGGCGATATGGCGCGAGGATATATCTCCCATCCGGAAGCCATGCACACCGTATTCACGCCCCATCTCATTCAGTTTTTGCGTGGTAAGTCGTTGTGCAAACACCATGACCGAGGGTGGCCCGGGGACCAGGGTAACGCTACTGTCGCCACCTGGCGTGATCCATGCGGCAGCCAGCAGCGTCAGCTGTCCTCCGGAGACGACCAGCCGTGATACCGCTTTACCCGTTGTGTGCTCCAGCGCGGGGCGAAGTTCCGTTAATGGGTCCATGCCCATCCATTTTTCCAGCGGTTGCAATAACAGCTGGCCATTCAACACGCTGTAGACGGTTTTACCGGCCGGAGAAATAACAAACACCCCTTCATAGCTGAATGTCTTGTACATTGAGTCACCGAGGTTTTGCCCCTCCCATGCCCAGTGCAGATTAAGCTGACGATGAAGGTTGTTATAGGCCTCTCCCCACTCGGCATTGTCCGTCAGGTTTTCGCGCATATTTTCCTGCTGATTTTCCAGTGCTTTCATCAGCAACAGCTGGCTCTGCCGGTCTGCGTGGGTATTGAGATCATTGGCAAAACTCAGCAAAGCAGCAAGCGCCACAAGAAAGAAAAAGGCGAGAAGCAGTATCATTAGCATCAGGGGACGCTTTACAATCCCGCGCGTATGATGATTAAAGACGGCATCTGTTTTAATTGAGTTCAGGTTCATTCACTACTGCGCCTCTGGTCGGCTATTCTTCTGATACGAAAGATTTAAAATCTCACCTATCTTTATCGGCAGAGCGGGCCGATTGATGAATATCCTTTACACTGAAGCATGGAAGGAGCAAGGCTGGCGGCGCGGCTGGCAGGGTTCTGCCTGACGCGGTGCGCAGGGGGTAAGGGTGAGTGGCGGATAACAATACTGAATACTGCCGCGACTTGCGCCAGATGAATGCGGCGAAAAAACGGCAGGTTTGCGTAGCGGCGTTTGAGCGTGGTGACTTCCCTGCCCTGGATTGCCAGGAAAGCGCATATCACTGCGCCGCTATGTTGATCAGCGCTGGCGATTAATGGTTAAAAGCGCTGTGCCATTCATGTTTAAATTGCAGTACGGCCGCATCTACCGCCGGGTTTCTCAGCAGTTGTTGTGCAATCTCAACGGAAACCGTGACACCTGCGCATCCTTCCAGCATGCACTCCAGCACCTGACGCGGCGATTTAAAACTTGCCGCTAATATTTTGCAATCCGGGGCATAGGATGCCAGTAAACGGTGTAACTCTTGTACGCAAGCGATTCCCGACCCGCCCTGCGCGTCAATCCGGCTAATATAAGGAGCGAGGTAACTTGCTCCCGCCAGCGCGGCCAAAATTCCCTGCATCGGCGTGTATATCGCTGTGGCGAGGGTGACAATCCCTTTTCCCTGTAAAAGACCTAAAGCGGTAACCCCCTCGACAGAAGCCGGGATTTTTACAATCAGATTTTCATCTAATTGATGTAATTGCTGCGCATGTTCCACCATCTCTCCTGCGCTGTCCGCCACAACTTGCGCAAATAATAACTTCTCTTTGCCAAGAAAATCTCGCAGTTGAGGAATAATTTCCGTCAGCGGTATCCCCCCTCGGGCAACAATACTCGGGTTAGTGGTCATCCCCTTCACTGGCAAAAATTTAGATAACTCCCTGACGGCAATGATATCGGTAGTATCGATGCAAAACTCCATTGTTCTCCCCTTACGGACGGTTGGCTTAGCGGAGGAAATCCTCACAGATCCCTTTATTCGACGTTTCACTTCACGGATAAGATAGCTCGAAAACCACGGCTAAAAAGCGGTATCAATCACAAAACACCGGCAAATATTTCAAATGAAAGCCCAAATGAAAGGAAATAACTTTTATTATGAGTGTTTATTATCTTTAAAAGAAAGAATCAGGCGGTGACAATAGCGTGCGCGGAGAGTGTCTGGATAGACGGGGCTGGCGGCAAAAGCCAATGCCAAAGCCACTTAGTGGCTTTGGCCGGTAATAAAAGGGTGGTCCCGGTGAGGAAATCAACCGCCGGTGCGTAAAACCAGGCGCGAAATGTGCTTATCCCTGCGGTGTCTGTTCTGTGGTGGTGGTAGTTGTCGGTGTCTGTTCTGTGGTCTGTGCCGCAGTCGTAGTGGTCGCCGACGTCTGTTCAGTGGATTGCGCGGTAGTCGCTGTCGCTGTCTGTTCAGTGGTCTGCGTTGTAGCTGTTGCTGTCGATGCCGGTGCTGCCTGCGTTGTGGCGGCGGCTGTCGATGTCGTCTCTGATGTTTGCGTCGCTGCGGCTGTCGATGTCTGCGCCGTGGCTGCTACAGGTGTCTGAGTCTGAGCCTGCGCTTCTACCGGGGCTGGCTTCTGCGGGATCGGTTCTGAACTCAGTTCTTCAAATGTTGGTTTACTCTTTTTCACGGTATAGGCAACGTGTTTAATACTGTCACTGGTGGTAGTGACCTCTACCGATGGAATAGTGACGCGACCGATCAGCGATCGGGCATAGCCGCCAATCTTGTGCTTGCCAGCGGGCATATGTAACTCTACGCTTTCGCCCGTAGGCAGCGCGCCAGCTTCATTTCCATCAACGGTGACAAATACGGTTGCACCATCTGCAGTACGTGCCGGGACATTCTTCACGGTGACAAGCGTCGCGCCAGAAGCAAAGTTTGTGGCAGGTTCGTCAACTGAATGTTTTGCGCAGCCGGTTAGCGCAAAAACAGCCGCCATGGCGGTCAGGGTGTAACGGTTAATCATTGCGTAGTATCTTCCTCAAATGCATTTTTGTGATCTTGCACACTAATATAACGGATATCGCGAGGCAGATGAATGCATCGCAGATGATCTCAGAAGAATCCCGAACCCCAGGCCTGCCGTACTGCTGCGCGAGCACAATGGTTAAATTGCGCCACCCAGTGCTATTATCGATTCGCCGCTGTAAGTTATCGACTGGAAATGCGGTAAAGAGACTTTCTCACGGAAATGGAGTTAATGATGTCCTCACTGCGTTTGCTATTATCTGAATCGTACGATCCGTGGTTTAATCTGGCGGTTGAAGAGTGTATTTTCCGCCAGATGCCAGCCACCCAGCGGGTACTGTTTCTGTGGCGTAACGCTGATACCGTGGTTATCGGCCGGGCGCAGAATCCGTGGAAAGAGTGTAATACGCGGCGGATGGCGGAAGATAATGTCAGGCTGGCACGCCGCAGTAGCGGCGGTGGTGCGGTGTTCCACGATTTGGGAAACTGTTGTTTTACCTTTATGGCCGGGAAACCGGGATACGATAAAAGTGTCTCTACCGCGATCATCCTGCGTGCGCTGGCGACCCTTGGCATCAGTGCCGAAGCCTCCGGTCGCAATGATCTGGTGGTCAATACCGCTGACGGTATGCGCAAAATTTCCGGCTCCGCCTATCGCGAAACGCCAGATCGCGGTTTTCACCACGGTACTATCCTGCTAAATGCCGATCTTTCGCGTCTTGCCGATTATCTCAACCCGGATGTCAAAAAACTGCAGGCAAAAGGTATTACCTCAGTGCGCTCTCGTGTCGCCAACCTGGAAGAACTGGTCGCCGGGGTCAGTTACGCGAGTATCTGCAGCGCAGTGAGCGCGGCTTTCTTTGCGCATTTCGCTACCAGCTGTGAGCCGGAGCATATTTCGCCAACGGCACTGCCCGACTTACCGGGATTTGAGCAGCAGTTTGCCACTCAGAGCAGTTGGGAATGGAATTTCGGCCGCGCGCCGGATTTCTCCCATCTGCTGGATAACCGTTTCAGCTGGGGTGGCGTGGAGATTCACTTTGACGTCGAACGCGGCATTATCAGCCGCTGTCAGATTTTTACCGACAGCCTTAACCCGGCGCCGCTGGAAATGCTGGCGCTGAAGCTGCAGGGGGTTGAATACCGTCCGGAAATCCTTGCGCAGCAGGTGCAGCAACTGAAGGCAGAATTTCCTCAATTACAGCACGAGCTAAATGAGTTAGCCCACTGGCTTAGCGAAAGCGTCCGCTGATAGCGCAAAGCGCCGTACTGCCGGCGCGATTAGGGTATTTTATCACATCAACTTAACGCCGGTATGCCAGCCCACGCACCAGTCGGTCACCTGACTTTTGCACCAGGCACACCAATAGCAACAGTTCCACAACGGTTGCGATCATTATCTGATTATTAAACCGCTGGTAGCCATAGCGAATCGCAAGGTCGCCGAGGCCACCGCCGCCAATCACCCCTGCCATCGCCGAAAAGCCGATTAGCATCACCACCGTTAAGGTAATACCTGCCACCAGAGCTGGCAGTGCTTCCGGTAACAGCACCCGGCTGACAATATGCCAGCTGGTTCCGCCCATCGAAACGACGGCTTCCACCCGGCCGCGATCAACCTCTTCAAGGGCATTCTCAACGATGCGCGCAAAAAACGGAAACGCCCCTAACGTAATGGGAACCACGGCGGCGGTACTGCCGAGGGTGGTGCCGATTAACAAGCGGGTAAAAGGAATCAGCGCAATCAGCAACACCACAAAAGGCAACGCCCGACCGATATTCACCAGCAAATTTAACGGTCTGGCGATCCAGCGGTTAGGCAGCACCCCATCTGCGCGGGTCAGAAACAGCAGTACCCCGATCGGCAGGCCAATCGCCACGGTAAATACCGCCGCCAGCATCACCATATACAATGTTTCCAGCGTGGCGTTAAACATTAACGCCTGAAAGCGTTCCCAACTCATGCTACGCATCGGGCCAGATCCTCCGTCGTATATTTTGCCAGGAATGCCCGCTCTGCGGCGCCATCCTGCAAAAGCATCTGGCGCAGACGACTCTCTTTACTGCCCATAATCTCACTAAGGCGGCCGCTTTCTACCAGTCTGCCCTTTTCCAGTAAGGCGGCACTATCACAGATACGTTTCACCACTGCCATTTCATGGGTGATCAAAACCACGGTAATATTTAGCTGACGCTGAATATCCGCCAGTAAATCAAGTATTGACCGGGTGGTTTCCGGATCTAACGCGCTGGTCGCTTCATCACACAGTAAATAACGGGGTTCGGCGGCCAGCGCGCGGGCAATACCCACCCGCTGTTTTTGCCCGCCGGATAATTGTGCCGGCCAGGCATCGCCAAACTCCTGTAAACCAACTAACTGCAGCAGTCGCTTAACCCGTTGCTGGCATTGCGCCGCAGGCACGCCGGCAATCTGTAATGGCAATGCGATATTGGCACTGACATTGCGGGCATGCAGTAAGTTGAAATGCTGAAAAATCATGCCCATTTGCTGACGCTGACGGCGCAAATCGGCCTGCTTCAGGCGGGTAATATCCTGTCCATCGACACAGATACTTCCCGACGTCGGCCGTTCCAGCAAATTAATACAGCGCAGTAGCGTACTTTTCCCCGCGCCGCTGCGGCCAATAATGCCAAAAATGCTACCCTGCTCGATCTGTAGCGAAACCTCCGTAAGAGCCGGCGCTGTTGCGCCGGTATAATGCTTCGAAAGTCGTTCTAATTTAATCATTCTTTTGATCCGCAACCGGAATAACTGAGCCGTTATAGTTTTTGCGAATAAATCCGGCAACCTGCGGCGAGGTCAGATCTTTGGCCAGTTTAACAATGCGTGGGTCTTTCGCCAGCTGAGGTGTGGTCACCAGCAGATTGGCGTAGGGATTATTTTTCGCTGATTCGAGGCCAAGTGCATCTTTTGCCGGTACCAGCCCCGCTTCCAGCGCATAGTTGCCATTAATAACCGCGGCATCAACATCATCCAGTGCGCGCGGGATCTGCGGCGATTCAATTTCAACTATCTTAATTTTTTTCGGGTTGTCACTAATATCTGCCGGCGTGACCAGCGTTGAACCTGCCGCGCCCGTCGCTTTCAGCTGAATAACGCCTTTATCCTGCAGTAGCCAGAGCGCACGACTCAGATTGGTAACATTATTCGGGACGGCAATACTCGCCCCCTCAGGTAACGCATCAAGACTTTTTACTTTCCTCGAGTAAATGCCCAATGGTTCAATATGCACACTGGCGGCGACAGTAAAGGTTTTGCCTAATGCCTTCTCCTGATCATGCAGATAGGGTAAATGCTGGAAGTAATTGGCATCAACGTCACCGGCGGCAAGCAACTCATTGGCATTAACGCCGCTGGTAAGCTCAATGATTTTTATATCAAGCGAGGGATCGATTTTTTTTACGTATTCCAGAATCTCTGCATGCGGCAGTGGATCGGCGGCGACGCGCAAAGGAGCGGCATGCAGGCTTTGCGCAATTAACAGGGAAAGACCAGCTAAGGTTAACACAGCGGATTTCATCATTTTATTTTCTCGTATAACGTGCAATGTGATTATTTATTAATATGTTCGGCATAGAAACGCTGTGCCACTTCAGGATGAGAACGAAGCCGGCCCTTCAGGTAATTCCAGCCGACTTCGCGCAACAGGGGATTAAGTGGATCGCTGGCTGGGCCCTGCGCCAGGCGCGCCAGTGATTCCGGCAACTGATAAACCGGAACCACCGCACCCAGCTCAGCGCCAAGGAAAAAGGCCACTGACAAACGTTCTTTATCCGGCTGCGGCGAAACCACCCGGTGAACGGTAGCGCGCAGATATCCGTTAGTGGCCAGCTCAAGCAATTCGCCAATATTGACCACAAACGCGCCGGGAAGCGGCGACGCATCCACCCAGTTATCTGGCGTCACTTCGACCTGTAGCCCGCGCTGGTCATCCTGCAGCAGAAATGTCAGAAAACCAGAATCCTTATGCGCGCCAACCCCCTGGCGCGAGCCGCTTAGCGGACGCCCCGGATAACGGATTAACTTCACGTGCTCATTAGGCTGCGAGCCATAAAGATTATCGAAGGCATTACGCGGCAGGTGCAGCGCCTCGGCAAAAGAGCGCAATATCTCCAGCGCCATGTTGGTCATCTGCTGCTGCCATGCGGTTAATACCGATTGCAATTCGGGCAACGCGTCTGGCCACTGGTTTGGCCCCTGCAGGCGCTGCCAGGCTGGCGAGTTGGCCTCTAATCGCAGTGGTTCACGCTCCGCGCCAATATCAAACTGTTCACGGTAATCAGGCTGACTGCGGGTAATTTCTGAACCCGCAAGGTTATAGCCGCGAAAATGCGGAGAATTCGCCATTTTTACTTTACGTTTTTCATCATCCGGCAGTGCGAAAAAGGCGCGGGAGAGACGCTGAACATCGTGCAGTAACTGCTGATCAATGCCATGATTGATCAGATAAAAAAAACCAACCTCACGCGCGGCCTGAGCGAGATTCTGATGAAAATGCTGACGCTGAATTTCATCACCGCTCAGCAATGAATAATCAATAACTGGCAGCTCGAGAGGTTTTGCGTTACTCATTAATATTCACTCCCCTATTTCTGATCAAAATCACCCGGTAATATTTCAGGCTACAGGAAATTCGCACAATATACGCTTTGCCGCAGCCTGAATTATTATATCGGTATACCTTGCCAGTTCGTTTTAATGTCAGCTACGAAAATATAATGCTTTGGATAGATGAAAAATGGGATTAAATTTATCCTTTACATCGTATTTAAAAAAAAGATAAGTTCTCCGCCCGCATTAATAGCCCTGGCTATTAATGCATCGTCATTCCCCCGGTGACATTGATCGCCTGGCCAGTCATATAGGACGACAGCGGGCTGGCCAGAAACGCCACCACGTTAGCGACATCACCAGGCTGAGCGGTGCGCCCCAGTGGGACTTGCGAACAATCCTCGGTGTAAATCTCCCCGGCAGTTAACCCACGCAGGAGCGCCCCCTCAACCCGCTCGCGCCATTTCATCGCGGTTTCGACGATGCCGGGACAAACCGCATTAACCAGAATATTGTCACCCGCCAGTTCAATCGCCATAACTTTAGTTAATCCCAGTACGGCGTGTTTAGAGGCCACATATTGCCCCATCAGCCGATAACCATTCTTACCGGCCTGCGAGGCGATATTAATAATGCGACCCGCCTGCCGCGGGCGCATCACGCGAATCGCGGCTTGCGACAGGTACGCGGTACCTTTCAGATTGACGTCAAGGATCCGCTGCCAGTCGCTATCGCTCATCGCCTCCAGCGGACTCATCGCCGAAACGCCGCAATTGTTGACCAGAATATCTACCGCGCCAAACGTGCTGACCGCATCAGCAATTAAAGCCTCGGCATCCGCGCGACAGGCAACATCGGTATGAACCAGCAGGGAACGGTCGCCCTGCTGACGTGCTCTGACGCCGATATCCCCCACGACCACATTGGCGCCGCCAAGGTGCAGCAGGTCGGCGATGGCCTTGCCGATCCCCTCAAGACCGCCGCTGATCACGGCGGTCTGACCATGAAAGTTAAGCGCGATCATCGCTTAAGTTCTCCGGAACGGATCGTCGCTAATACCCGCTTCCAGTACCAGTCTGGCGTACTCTTGCGCCGAGAACAGCGAGTGGTCGCGGTAGTTGCCACAGGCCAGCGGCGTCACCGCCGGTACCTCAGTGGCATTGATCACCCGCTGCAATACCCGCGTCAGCGCCGCGGCAACCTCTGCGGGTTGGTGCTCATCCCAGATAACCAGGTAAAAACCGGTGCGGCAACCCATCGGGGAAATGTCGATCACCCCTTCCAGCTCTTCTCGCAAACCGAAGGCCAGCAGGTGTTCCAGTGTGTGCAATGCTGCCGTCGGGATAGCGTTCTGGTTCGGTTGCAGAAAACGCAGATCGTACTTTTGCAACACACTACCCAGCCGATGGCGTTCACTGCCAGCCAGTCGTACATAGGGCGCTTTAACTTTGGTATGGTCGAGCTGAAAACTCTCTACATTTGGCACAGTAATACTCCTTAATATATTGAGAAATAATTGATGCGTCTGGTCGCTACTCGCGCCGAATACGACGGGCCAGCCAGGTGCCGACGGTTTGCAGTACCTGAACAATCACGATCAGCACCAGCGCGGTGGTAGTGGTAGCGAATACGTCGAAACGCTGGTAGCCGTAGGTAATCGCCAGGTCACCGATGCCGCCGCCGCCGACCGTACCGGCCATGGCAGTCGCCCCCAACAGGCCGATAGTGGCGGTGGTTAACGCCAGCACCAGCGAAGAAGCGGCTTCCGGTAGCATAAAATGCCAGATGGTCTGCAACGTGGTGGCGCCCATGGCGTTAGCCGCTTCCAGGATCCCGGCGTCCACTTCCAGGAGCGAGTTTTCCACCAGACGCGAAATATAGGGGGCGATAAAGAGAATCAACGGAACGATGGCCCCGGGGGTACCAATAGTGGTATTTACGATCAGCCGGGTCAGCGGCAGGATGGTGATCAGCAAGATAATAAACGGCAGCGAGCGGATGATATTGATCAGCGGATTGAGCACGCGGTGAACAAAACGGTTGGGCAGAATACCGCCACTGCGGCACACCACTAATACAATCCCCAGCGGGATGCCTAATAGCGACCCGAGGGACAGCGACACGCTGACCATCACAAAGGTGTCATGCAGGGCCAGTAAAAATTGATCGCCAGTGACGGCAGTATCGAATAGATCAAACATGGATAATTTTCACTCCCGCTTCGCTTAAATAGCGGATTGCCGCCTCAGTTTGCGGCAGCTCGCCGCGCAGCTGCACGATCATAAAACCCAGAATCGTCTCCTGCACTTCGGACATATTGGCGAACAAAATATTCACCTCAATGGCGTACTGCCTGATAACCTGGTTGATCAGCGGTTGACGGGCGGTGCTGCCGACAAACTCCAGCCGCAATAATGCGCCGCCGTCATGTTCCCGTAATAACTGCACCACTCTATCCGGCAGTCGATCATGAATGACGGTGTGCACAAAGCTGGCGGTCACCGGATGCTGCGGATCGGCAAACAGACTTAACACTTCGCCATGCTCAACTACCCGGCCCCCTGCAATAACCGCCACCTTATTGCAGATCTTCTGGATCACCGTCATTTCATGGGTGATCAGCACGATGGTGATGCCATAACGCTGATTAATCTCTTTCAGCAGCAACAGAATTTGCACGGTCGTGTGTGGATCCAGCGCCGAGGTCGCCTCATCACACAGCAGAATCGACGGATTGGTGGCCAGCGCGCGGGCGATACCCACCCGCTGTTTTTGACCACCGGATAATTCATCCGGATAACTATCGGTTTTGTCGCTGAGATTGACAAATTCCAGCAGTTCCCTGACGCGAGCCTGGATAAATGCTTTATCGCGACCCTGTAAAATTAACGGGATCGCGACATTGTGATACACCGTTTTGGCATTCAGTAAATTAAAATTCTGGAAGATCATGCCGATATTTTTCCTGGCGGCATTCAGTTGTGCGGCATTAAAACTCTGCAATGACGCACCATTAATAATCACTTCCCCCTGCGTCGGGGATTCAAGATGATTGATCAGTCGTAACAGTGTGCTTTTGCCCGCCCCGCTGGCGCCGATAACCCCGAAAATATCGCCCTGCTCAATTTTTAGATCGATTTGGTCAAGCGCCAGAAATGGGTTACCGTTGCGGGAAAAAGTTTTGCTAACATTACGCAACTCGATCATCGGAATACTCATTTCAGATAATCGGGTAACAGGTAGCCGTCATACTTCTTATCATTGTGGATATAATTTTTGAATTCCGCGGAATGATAGCCGGCCACAATATCTTTGGCGAAAGCGGCGTTTTGCTTGTTCCCTGCGACGGTGACCACATTGATAAAGCCGGAAACCGGGCTTTCCAGTTTCAGCGCCGAAGAGAGTTTCATCCCGCTGGAAACCGCAAAGTTGCCCTGAATCAGACCAAAATCCACATCAGGCAAAGCGCGTACCTGTTGCGCATTATCCATCTCTTTCAGCACAATATTATACGGATTGTCGGTGATGTTTTTTTGCGAAAAGGTGGCCGGATCGCTATTGGGGCGGATTTTAACCCAACCGAGATCCTGCAAAACCAGCACGGCGCGATATTCGTTGGAAGCCTGATTAGGTACGGAGATGGTGGTACCGGCGGCAGGTTTCTCCAGACGGCTAAATTTCTGTGAATAGAGCCCCATTGGCGGCGTGGGTACCTGGACAATACCGACATTATTAATCCCGAGACGATCGTTAACCGATTTTAAATATATCGGGTGCTGCATAATGTTAGCTTCAATATCACCCCGATTTACCGCGTCATTCACCTGAATGCCATCGCTAAAATCTTTATACTCTATTTTGTAGCCTTGTTTAATCAGGTAAGGCGCCACACCCTTTTCAAACTGCTCTTTATAAGGCCCCGGGTTAAATCCCAGCCGTATCAGTTTATCATCCTGGCTTTGTGCCTGAGCCAGCAACGACGTTACCGATAATAATGCCAATAGCAGACTCTTACCAATAGACTTACTCATGCAAAAACTCTCTCTCAATGAATGGGTTAAGATGATTTATTAAATCACAGAGCCAATTGCGGTTAAAAGGACAATCAGAAGTTTCTATTTACCGTTTTCTGATAATGATATGCAGGAATATACTTATGCGACATACAGATATTAATAGTTTATTTTCTGCTTAACCAGAGACTATTTTCACGTTTATTGCACCAGGCAGTTATGCGATATTCAGCTTTACTGACTGAAGGAAGTCGTTTCGCTCCCCCAATAAATAAGAGAAAAGCATGCCTGATTTTGCTGCGTCGTCATTGGTTAATCAGCTGGAAGAAAATTTATTCAGCGTATTGGAAAAACTGGCGCTGGCAGTGCATACGCCCGATAAACCGCTAATTGATCTTTCCAGCGGCAGTCCGCGTCAGCCGACGCCTCCCGAGGTAGTTGCCAGCCTGCAGCAGGCAGCCGAACAAACTGAAAATCATGGCTATCCCTCTTTCTGGGGCAAGCCGGAGGTACGGCTGGCGATTGCCGATTTTTATCGCCGCCATTATGACGTCGAACTGGATCCGGATAGCGAAGTAGCGGTATTTCAGGGTTCCCATATCGGCGTCAGCGGTATTCCACGTGCGGTGGTCAACCCCGGGCAATATATTATCTCTACCGATCCCTGCTATCCCATCTACCGCTCTGCCGCCGTCCAGGCACAGGCACACTTTTTTGGTATTCCACTGGAACAGGCAAACGGTTTCCTGCCGGATTTTACGCGCGTACCGGCGGATGTGGCTCGCCGCGGCGGCATACTGATACTTAACTATCCGCACAATCCCACCGGTGCGCTCGCCACGCCAGCGTTGTTTAACTCGGCGCTGGCTTTTGCCCAACGTTATAAATTCCCGCTACTGCATGACTTTGCCTATGCGGCCATTGGCAGTTCATTGCAACAGCCGCCGGTCAGTCTGTTAGCGATGCCTGGCGGGAAAGCTTGGGGAGTGGAAACCTATACGCTGTCGAAAACCTTTAATATGGCCGGCTGGCGTTTTGGCTTTGTGGTCGGGAATGCCTCGATTATTCAGGCGTTTAAAAAATTGCACACCCATAGCTACAGCACGGTATTCGGCGCTATTCAGGATGCCGCCGTTGTCGCGCTTAATCTTCCGGCGGCAGTGATCGAACAGCAGGCTGCGCTTTACCATCAGCGGCGCCAGTGGGTAATGAAAATGCTGGCGGCAATGCACTGGCCGGTGCGCGCGGATCAGGGCACATTTTTCCTCTGGCTGGCCGCACCCACAGGCTACAACGGGCAGCAACTGGCGCAAAAATTGTTAACTGAGGCGCATGTTCTGGTGGCGCCGGGCGCCGGATTTGGCGCCGGCGGCGAGGGTTATATCCGTATCAGTTTAACCGCGGATGATGACGCGCTGCATGCCGCCCTTGAGCGGGTTGCCGCGTTGCAATTGTTCCGCCCCTGACGTAGGGACGAGAATTTATTCCGCCCGGTATATCGCGGGAGCCATAAATGGCTCCCCTACATCAGGGAGCAGATATTTTTCTGTAGGGGCGGCATTTATGCCGCCCGGCATAATCTATCGGAGTAAAACATGGGATTCTCATCTGCATTACCTGTCGCCATCGTAACGGGCGGAACCAGCGGTATTGGTCTGGCAATCGTCAACGATCTGGCGCGCGACCACTATGTTTATGCGTTAGGCCGTAATAAAGAGGCACTCATCCAGCTGCGCTTGCTGCAAAACGTCGAAGCGGTCGAAATCGATCTGCTCGATTTTACCGCACAGCAGCGCTTTATTGATGCTCTGCCGGCTATTGATGTGCTGGTCCATTCCGCCGCCATCTCCGAACGTTCACGGGTTGATAACGCCAGCCCCGAACTCTGGCAAAAACAATTTTCGATTAACCTGTTCGCCCCCGCCGAACTGACCCGTCTGGCATTACCGGCACTGCGCAAAAAACAGGGTCAGGTGGTATTTATTAATTCCGGTTCGGGAACCCTGGCCTTAGCCGGACACACGGTCTATTCCGCCAGCAAGTTTGCCCTTAATGCCCTGGCCCATGGCTTACGCGGCGAGGAAAGCGCTAATGGGGTACGGGTAGCGACGGTATCGCCTGGCCCCACGGATACCCCGATGAACCGAAAAAGCCGCGCACAGAGCGGTGATTTCGCGGCGATTGACCCGCTGCAATACAGTCATCCGGCTTCGGTTGCCGCCGCGGTGCGCCTGGTGGTTAGCGCCAGCGAAGAATCGCAAATAACCGATATTAATGTCAGACCGCGGCATGATAAGGCCAACCGCTAACGGCTTTGCCCCCTGCCGCGTATCCCTCTGACGCTACCTCGCCAGCAGAGGGATACGGCTAAAAAGGGCCTGATTAGCGGCTTATGATCGTAGTTAAAATAGATACATGTAATTCATATAACTGACGCTTCGCCACTGTGACAGGATGAGTTATCCGCGCGTATGCGCTTTGGTCATCGTCTGTGAGGAATGCCTATGTCTACCCTTGAAATCCCCCCGTTGGCGGCTGAATTGCATGTCAATTCACCAGAACCTTTTACCCCGCTGCCGCATCCGGTTTCCGCTGCACATATCATCACCAGCGACGAAGAGGCGGTGGCGGTAGCAGAACGTCTGGCGCGGCAGTTTGCTCCGGGTGCCGCCCGCCGCGACCGCGAAGGGATCCTGCCGATTGCCGAACTGGAAGCATTTTCCCAAAGTGGGCTGTGGGGAATTAACGTTCCTGAGGAATATGGCGGCGCGGGCGTCTCCTATGCCACCGTGGCAAAGGTGATCGCGATTATTTCTGCCGCTGATTCCGCCCTCGGGCAGATTCCGCAAAACCATCTGGCGGGCGTCGCCCATCTGCTGGCCGATGGCAGTGAAAGCCAGAAACAAACGCTGTTAGCTGGCGTACTGCGTGGATTACGCTGGGGTAACGCCTTTTCTGAGAAAGGCACCGCGACGGTAGCCGACTTTAAAACGACTCTGCGGCGTGACCATGACGAGGTAGTGATTAACGGTGAGAAGTTCTATGCCACCGGCGCACTGCTCGCTCATCTGGTGCATACCGTAGCGGTCGATGATCAGGGACGGGCCAACCTGGTGATTCTGGATCGTAATGCGCCAGGGCTGACGGTAATCAATAACTGGTCGAGTTTCGGCCAGCGCACCACCGCCTCAGGTACGGTGATCCTCGAAAACGTCAGGGCTAACGCCGATCGGGTTATTCCGGTCTGGCAGGCATTTGAACGCCCGACAGCCGCCGGACCGATTTCGCAAATTATCCAGGCGGCGGTGGATACCGGTATCGCCCGTGGCACTATCGCCGATACGCTGGCATTTGTGCGCGAAAGATCGCGTCCGTGGATAGACAGCGGCCAGCAGAAAGCGGCAGAGGATGTGTTTACCATTGCAGCGGTGGGTGATTTGCAAATCCGCCTGCATGCGGCGGAGGCACTGCTATGGCGTGCCGGTCAGCTAATCGATATCGCCCTGCAGAACGCCAGTGAGGAGACGGTAGCCGCCGCGACGGTCGCCACGGCGGAAGCAAAAGTGCTTTCGACAGAGATCGCGATCCTTGCGGGCAATAAACTGTTTGAACTGGCAGGAACCCGCTCGACGCTGGCGGAATACAATCTTGACCGTCACTGGCGTAACGCGCGCACCCACACGCTGCACGATCCGGTACGCTGGAAATATTACCACGTGGGTAATTACTATCTGAATGGCGTGAATCCACCCCGCCACGCGTGGAATTAAGCTTCAGGCAACACCGTCCGTTTCGGCGGTGTTGCCGCTTAGCGGCGAAAACGACGCGCCGGATGATCCTCGGGCAGATGACGTTGCCCTGCGCCGAGTAATCTTTCACGCAGGGTCAGCGGACTGGCCGGTCGTGGCGCCAGCCGGCCTCTGGCGGTCAGTTCCGGTACCACATAGTGCACAAAATCTTCAAAACTGCCCGGCGTAATCGCGTAACCGATATTGAAGCCATCCACTCCCGACGCCTGCGCAAAACGCTCAAGCCGATCGGCAATCGATGCCGGGCCACCAACCAGCGTCGGATGCAGCCCGCCAATGCCAATATAGTGCGCCGCCTCGCGCAACGTCCACTGACGCCCGGCGTCAATGCGCGTCAGGCTGGCCAGCGCGGAACGGCAGGCATCGGTTTCGATATACTGCAACGGGCGGTCCAGCTCATACTCCGCCCAGTCCACGCCGGTCCAGGCAGAAAACAGCGCCAGCGCCCCCTCTTCACTGATATAGCGTTGAAACTCCTGATAGCGCGATTGTGCCTCAGCCTCGTTTGCGCCGGTCACCACGGTAATCGCGGTAATAAAGCGCAACGATGCCGGATCGCGGCCATACTCAGCCGCCTGCCGACGGATAACGGCGATATCATTACGGATTGCTTCCGGCGTCAGTCCGGCCATAAAAATCACTTCGGCATTGGCGGCGGCAAACTGGCTGCCGCGTGCGGAGGTCCCGGCCTGAAACAACACCGGCGTGCGCTGCGGACTGGGCTCACTTAAATGTGCGTCTGGCACCTGGTAGTAACGCCCGTGATGGGCAATCGGATGCACTTTCGCCGGATCGCTGTAGACGCCGGTCTGCTTATTACGCTGTACCGCATCCTCCTGCCATGAGCCTTCCCATAATTTGCAGGTGACATCCAGAAACTCCTGCGCGCGATCGTAGCGCTCATCATGAGGCAGCTGTTGCGTTAAGCCGAGGTTTCTCGCCGCGGAATCCAGCATTGATGTGACAATATTCCATGCCACGCGGCCGTTAGTCAGGTGATCCAGGGTGGTGAATTTGCGTGCCAGCAGATAAGGGTGCTCGTAGGTGGTGGAAACGGTGACGCCAAAACTGAGATGGCGCGTGGCCGCCGCCAGCGCCGACACCAGCAGCAGCGGGTCATTTACCGGCATCTGCGCGGCATTACGCAGCGCGGCGTTGGGCTGATGCTGATAAACATCCAGCTGGCCCAGCGCATCAGCGAGAAACAAGGCATCAAAACCGGCCTCATCCAGCAACTGAGCGATGCCGACCCAGTAGCGGATATCGGTATAGCGCTGCCCCTTATCTTCCGGATGACGCCACAGTCCGGCGGAAATATGCCCGACCACATTCATCATAAAACCAAACAGGATAAACGGCTGTGGCTTACTGTTCTCAATGCTCATGGCTGCTCCGGTTAACCTGCAACGCGCCGGCGGCCAGCACCACAAAAATCAACACGCCGGTTGCCACCTGCTGCCAGTAAAAATTCCAGCCAATCAGCAACAAGCCATTGGCGACAAAACTAAGCAGCACCACGCCCAGCAGAGTGCCGGGCACATTGGGCCGGCGCGAGCGGGAGAAAGTGCTGCCGATAAACGCGGCGCCGATGGCATTCAGCAGATAAGCATTACCCGACAGCGGCACCCAGGCTTTGACATTGGAAGCCAGTATCAGTCCCACCACCCCGGCAACCAGCGCGCTGAGGACAAAGCCGATGGCGACGGCGCGACCGACGGCGATACCGGAGTAACGCGCCACGCTCAGCTGGCTGCCGAGAAAGGTTAATACCCGCCCGTAACGGGTACTTTGCAGTAATAAATGCAGCGCCAGCGCCAGTATCAGTACGTACCACAGTGGCAACGGCATACCGAGCAGCGCGCCGTGGCTAATGGCGGAAAAGTTCGCCGGTAGCACCTGGCTAAGCAGGTAGATAGGCTGACCGCCATTGGACGAGAGCTGTTGTACGCTCTGGCCGATAAATAAGCTGCCGAGAGTAGCGAGAAAGGGTTCGACACCCAGCACCGCCACCAGAAAAGCATTAAACAGGCCGACAGCGAGCGCGGCCAGCAGTGCCGCGCCGATCGCCAGCGGCAGGCCTGCCTGATGCAGCACCAGCGTGACCAGAACCAGACAGGCGAAGTCGATGGCGGTGCCAATCGACAGATCAATGGCGCCCATCGCAGCCACTACCGTCATGGCAAGGGCGGCAATCGCCAGCGGAGCGACATTATTCAGCAGTACACTTTCGATATTGCGCAGGGTTAAAAAGCCGGGCGCCGACAGGCTAAAAAATATCAGCAATACGGCAAAAATCAGCACCATCGCCAGGCGCAGCACGCTCCCCTGACTGTTGCGGCGCAGTGCGGTTGTAATGAGCTCAGACACGGACTTTTCTCCTCTGTTGACGCTGGCGTAGCAGCGAAGCCAGCGACACCACCAACAGGATCAGTACCCCTTCTACCCCATTGATCCAGTAGCTTGAGACGTTAATTAACTGAAAGCCATTGGCTATCAGGCTAAGAAACAGGGCGCTAATCAGGGTGCCGCCGATGGTCGGCACCAGCCGACGCGAAAACACCACTCCCAGCAGTACCGAAGCGATAACCATCAGCAGGTTATCGTTGGCGCCGGGTGAGCTACCGCTAAGCACCGTCACCGATCCGAGTGCGGCAATACCGGACGCCAGACCGCACAGCAGGTAACTGGCGGCAATATAGCGCGACACCGCCAGTCCGTTAGCCCGGGCGGCAAGCCGGTGGCTGCCCACCGCCTGCAGGCGCAGGCCAAACGGCGTAAAATGCGCCAGCACGATAAATACCAGCGCCAGCAGCATAAAACCCCATGCCAGCCAGGGAAGCGTCAGCGGACCGGCACCCAGCAACAGGTCAAATAGCGGACCGCTAACCGGCACCGTGGAGTTTTGTGTCACCACCATCTCAAGGCCAATGGCGATATTCATGCTGGTCAGCGTCGCCAGCAGCGGCAGAATGCGCAGCCAGACCACGGCAAAGGCGTTAAACAGCCCGAGCGCCGCGCCGCTGAGCAGTGCGTAAACTATCGCCATGGCAACACTGGCGCCCTGGCTGAGTTGCGTGGCGAAGACTGCGGCGCTCAGTCCGAGATTGGCGGCCAGCGACAGATCGATACCACCGGTAAGGGAGTTGTTGCCACCGGCGATCATCACCAGCGTCAGGCCAAAGGCCAGCGTGCCGGTAACGGCGGTTTGTTGTAATACGTTGCCCAGATTCCCGACGGTGAGAAAAATCGGCGACAGTACGGCAAATATCGCCAGCACGGCGATAATGATCAGCAGCGCACTTCCCTGTAACCAGTGCCCGCTGCGTTCGCGGCGCGTTCCGGCGCTATCCGGCCGGCCCGCGCCGCTGCCGGCAGAAGAAAAATCGGTCATATCGCAGATCCTCCGGCAGCAGCGCCCGCCGCCCAGGCAAGAATTTCATGATGATCGGTTTCAGCGCCCTGCAATGTTTTCACCACTCTGCCGCGCGCCATCACCAGAATGCGGTCGCTCAGAGATTGCAGCTCCGGCAAATCGGTGGAGAAGATAATCACCAGCGCCCCGTCGGCCACCAGACGCTGTAGCGCCTGGTAGATCTCCGCCTTAGCGCCGATATCCACGCCCACCGTAGGTTCATCCAGCAGATAGACTTTAGCCGCGGTGTTCAGCCACTTCGCCAGTACCACTTTCTGCTGATTGCCGCCAGACAGCGCGCGCAGTGGCGCATCGACGCCGGGCGCCCGGATCCCCAGTTGGTGAAGATTGCCGGCAACCAGCTGGTGTTCACGGCGCCGATCGATAAACAGCCGTTTCACCAGCGCGGGCAGGCTGGTTAAGGCGATATTTTCGCGCACGCTCAGTGCCGGTGCGATGCCATTTGCCCGGCGGTCTTCCGGCACAAAGGCCAGCCCATGCCGGACCGCGTCATAAGGCGAGCGCGGCAAAAAAACGCTGTTATCCAGCGTAATGCCGCCGGCGATATCACTTTCGAGGCCGAAAAGCGCGCGCACCAGCGCCTTACCGCCCGAGCCGAGCAATCCGGTGACGCCAAGGATCTCGCCACGGTGCGCGTTAAAGTTCACCTCCGCAAAACGGCCTGGCGCCGACAGGTTTTCCACCCGTAGCACGACCTCTTCCCGGCGATAACTTTGACGTTGCACCAGTGATTTCCCGGCGGCGCCGAGCATATCGGCAATCAACTGTTGGCTACTGACGTTACCGGTCTGATGTCGCGCCACATCTTCGCCATCGCGCAGTACGCTAACCTGCTGGCAGAGGTCGGTAATCTCATCGAGATAATGCGAAACATACAGGATCGCCAGTCCGCGCTGACGCAACGCGCGGATAGCGCGAAACAGCGAAGCCACTTCATGACGCGCCAGCGCGGCCGTCGGCTCATCAAATACCAGGATACGCGGCGCATGCCGCAGCGCCCGGGTGATCTGCACCACTTGTTGCTCGGCGACGCTGAGGTCGGCAATCAGACTGTCCGGATTAATCTGCAGACCGAAATGGTCATAAATCGCCTGCTGCGCAATACGCCGCAGGCGGCGCCGGTTCAGTAGCCGTAAGCCGGAATAAACCGGCTCCTCCCCCAGCAGCAGCGTTTCCGCCACCGTCAGGCTGGGAGCCAGTAGTCGCTCCTGATGGACAATCTCAATCCCCAGCGCCTGGGCCCGCGCCGGCGAATCAATCGGCGTCGGCTGACCGTCGAGCAAAATCTGCCCGCCATCCGCCTGCTGCAAACCGCCAAGGATCTTAATTAGCGTCGATTTGCCCGCGCCGTTATGGCCAATCAGGCCATGAATTTCACCGCGCGCCAGCGTCAGGGAGACCTGACGCAGAGCCGGGATGCCATCAAAGGCTTTACTGATCCGATCCAGCGTCAGCAGCGGCGCATTATTTTGCATCGCTCTGGCCCAGGGTTTTCTGTACTTCCGCCGCATTTTCCTTGGTCACCACCAGCGCCGGGACATAAGTGGCCGGCGGCAGATTACGATCGCCTGCCAGATAGCGGGCCACGTTTTGGACTGCCGTTTTACCGATCAGATACGGCTGCTGCGCCACTACTGCGGCGGCGCTGGATTTGGGATCTTTTACCAGCGAAACCACATCCGGGCTGCCATCAACGGCGTAGGTTTTGATTTCACTGCGTCCGGCCGCATCCACCGCCTGTGTCGCGCCGATTTGCGGCACATCCCATGCGGCCCAGATCGCCTGCACACTGCCTTTCGGATATTTATTCAGCAGCTGGCTTATTTGCGCATACGCATCCTGCACGGTATTTGGAATAACATCGCGCAGTTCAGGTTCAATAATTTTAATTTTCGGATACCATTTTAATACCGCTTTTAACTGGTCGTAACGCATTGCCACTACCGGCACGCCATAAAATCCGTTAAATACCAGAATATTCCCTTCACCGCGCAAATCATTAACCAGTTTTAAAGCCAGCTGTTCGCCAATATAAAAGTTATCCGAGGTAGTCACGTTAATACTGGAGGGACTGGCGGTATCCACAGTAAATAGCGGGATATCCGCCGCGCGAATTTTCTTCAACCAGGGTTCCAGCACCGAGGCGGTGCCAAGGGTTTCAATAATCGCATCGGGTTTTTGTGCAATAAGCGTCTGAATTTGCGGTATTTGCTGAGCTTCTTTACGGCCGCCATCCAGCGCTATCGGCGTGCCTCCGAGCCGTTTCACCTCATCAATCTGCCCCTGCCAGGCTTTCAGATCCCAGTAATGGTCAGTGCCGGCCACCGTAATGCCAATACGTTTCCCTTTTAATGAAGGTACATCAGTATCACTATTTTCCGCCTGGGCAGGGAGCGCCGATAAAATAGTGATACTGAGCAACAGAGCCAGCGATGTTTTTATTAATGAAACATTTTTTATTGTGTTTTTTACTGTCATCATTTTATTCCTGCGATGGGTTATTTAACGCCAAAATAGCACAAAGCCATTCCGCCGTTCATGCCGATTTCAGCTAAGCGTTAAGCAAGTTTGTTTAATAAGCGCGATTAATAATTAGCGATGATTAAGCCGCCGTGACAGACGATCGCCAGCTAACTGTAACAGGGTAACCAGCGCCACCAGCACCACGATGACGGTAATCATCACCTGGGTATCAAACCGCTGGTAACCGTAACGATAGGCGAGATCGCCAAGCCCCCCGGCGCCAATCGCACCGGCCATGGCGGAAGCATTAATCATCGTCACCAGGGTGATGGTATAACCACTGACAATCCCGGGGCGCGCTTCCGGCAGCAGCACATGCCAGATAATATGCCGCCGGTGAAAACCCATCGCCTGGGCCGCTTCCACCAATCCTTTATCCACTTCACGCAGGCTTACCTCGGCAATGCGGGCAAAAAACGGCGTGGCCGCCAGCGTCAGCGGCACAATCGCGGCCTGGACGCCATAGGTGGTGCCGACAACCATGCGCGTAAAAGGGATCAGCGCCACCATCAGGATCAGAAACGGGATCGAACGAAACAGGTTTACCAGCCAGCCGAGCAGGCGGTTGAGCAGTGGATTAGCAAACAGGTTTTCACGGTCGGTAATGACCAGAATCACCGCCAGCGGCAGTCCGAGTAATAATGCTGCCAGCGACGACACGCCGACCATCATCAGCGTATCCAGTAATCCCTGCCATAAACGGTCAATCTGCAGTGACATAGCCTACTACCTCCACCCGATCGGCTAAATTTGCCGGAACGCTCATCGGGCTGAACGGCTGCGGACTACGTGCCGCCAGCAGTAACAGCTGGCCAATTTGCCGCTCCTGCACCCATTCCAGCGCACTCTGTATCAGGGTGATCTCGTCCCCCAGCAGCGCCGTCAGTTGCGCAAGCTGTGGCGCCGCCCCCTGTCCGTTATAGCTCAGGCACAGCAACGCTCTGGCGCTGGCGGAAACCGGCTGCGGAGTGAGCCGCTGTTGCAGTGGTTCGGGCAGCCTGCCATGCTGAGGATTGAGCAGCAGTTGCGTGGTTTGCTGTTGCGGATCGCCATACACCTGCCATACCGGTCCGCGCTCTATCACCCTTCCCTGTTCCAGTACCGCCACCTGATGACACAAATCGTGAATCACATTCATTTCATGGGTGATCAGAACCATGGTGATCCCTTGCTGGCGATTGATATCGCGCAACAGGCTGAGAATTGAGCGCGTCGTTTCCGGGTCCAGCGCCGAGGTGGCTTCATCACAAAGTAACAGTTGCGGATCATGTACCAGCGCACGGGCGATGCCCACCCGCTGCTGCTGTCCGCCGGAAAGCTGGGCAGGCCAGGCATGCTGACGATCTTCCAGCCCCACCAGCGCCAGCAGCTCATCCACCTTGCGCTGCCGTTGCGCCGGCGCAATACCCGCCACCCGCAGCGGCAAATCGATATTCTCCCGCACGGTTTTCGCCGACAGTAAATTAAAGTGCTGGAAGATCATGCCGGTACTGCGCCGCCACGCCACCAGCTCAGCGGCTGACAGGCGGCCAATATCCACCCCATCGACCACCACGCTGCCGCCGGTCGGGCTTTCCAGCCGGTTAAGACAGCGGATCAACGAAGACTTACCCGCGCCGCTGCGGCCGATAATACCGAAGATTTCGCCCCGGGAAATCTTCAGATCGACATTATGCAGCGCATCGGTCTGCTGACCGGGATAGCGTTTGCACAACCCTTCGATCGCCACATGCACCGACCCGGGATTGATCCGGGTACGTTCACGGGTCTGTTCCTGCAGGCCGGGATAAGGCAGGCTCACCATAATTACTGACTCCAGCCCGGCTGATACAGCTTGCCGTAGAATTTATCGAGGCTGGCGCGCACTACCGGCGAGTGCTGATAGATATCAACAAATTTTTTCAGCCGCGGATCATCCTGATGCCCGTCACGGATCACAAACTGAATCACATATTCCGGGTGTTCCAGACCATCGAACAGCAAAGCGTTATTGGGATCGATAATCCCTGAGGCGCGCAGATAGTGCGGGTAACCCTGCGCCAGATCGACCTCCTGCAGCGAGCGCGAAAGCTGCACCGCTTCCACCTCAATAATCTTCAGCTGTTTCGGATTCTGCGTAATGTCATCGACCGTGGATTTCAGCCCGGCGCCCGGTTTCAGTGTAATCAGCCCGGCCTTTTGCAGTAACAGCAGGCCACGCCCGCCATTAATCGGGTCATTGGCAATCGCCACCGTCCCGCCCGCTGGGATCTGATCGAGACTGGTGTGCTTCTTCGAGTAAAGCCCGACGTTATTGATGATCGCCGGGGCATATTTCACCAGGTGGAATCCCCCCTGCTGATTGGCATTATCGAGAAACGGCTGATGCTGAAACAGATTAACGTCAATATCGCCATTTTCGAGGCTGACATTCGGCGCCGTCCAGTCGGTGAACTCAATCAGCTCCACGTTCAGCCCCTGCTTTTTCGCCTCCGCCACGGCGGTTTCCAGTGGCGGAGCGAAAGCCGCAGTCGTGCCAACTTTTAACGGGCCGGAATAGTCCGCCGCGCTGGCCAGCGCCGCAGCGCTCAGCAGCCCGACCAGCAATGCATGTTTGATTTTGTGCTTAAAAAACATCGTAGTTCCTCAGATTATTAGCGCTTAAAGTCCGCAGAAGTCAGGCTGGCCGGCGCCAGCGTGCCGCCGGATGACGCGACGGTAGCCGGTCGTGGTTAAATAATTTGTGACGTAAGCTGCCCGGCTGATAAGCGGTTTTGTAGCGTCCGCGCTGTTGTAATTCCGGCACCACCAAATCGATAAAGTCGATATAGCTCTGTGGATTCACAATGCGCGTCAGATTGAAACCATCAATGCCGGTTTCATCCAGCCAGTTGATTAGTGACTCCGCCACCTGCCCCGGGTCGCCGACAATTAGCGCATAGCGTCCCCCTAAGGCGTGTTGTTCCAGCAGCTGACGGCGGGTCCAGCCGCTATAGGTTTTGCTTACCGACTCAATGGCGCGGGTGGCGCCGCTGCGGATGGGCTCATCCAGTGCGAACTGCGACAGATCGATACCGGTGGAACTGGAAAAATGGGCGATACCGGCTTCCGGACTGGCATAGCGCAGATATTCACGCTGCTTCTCCCGCGCTTCTGTTTCGCCTGGCGCAACGATCACCGAGATCCCCATAAAAATCTTCAGATCTTCGGGCTGTCGTCCGGCATCCCGCGCCGCCTGACGCAGTTTATCCACCTGGCTGCGCATCGCCTGCGGGGTGGCGCCATTAACAAAAGTACATTCCGCATGCCGGGCGGCAAAACGGGTGCCGCGTTCCGAACTGCCCGCCTGGAACAATAACGGTGTGCGCTGCGGAGAGGGTGCCGAGAGGTGATAGCCCTCAACCTGATAAAATTCGCCATGGTGGCGTATCTGATGGATTTTGCTGGCATCGGCATAGCGTCGCTGCTGGCGGTCGGCTGGCACCGCGTCATCCTGCCAGCTCCCTTCCCATAGCTGATAGCTGACATCGAGAAACTCATCGGCCTGGTCATAGCGCCGATCGTGACCCGACAGCTGCGTCTGCCCCATGGCGCGCGCGGCGCTATCCAGATAGCCGGTAACGATATTCCAGCCCACCCGCCCTTTTGTCAGATGGTCGAGAGTGGAAAAGCGGCGGGCAAAAGCATAAGGCGCTTCATAGCTGAGGTTGGCTGTCAGAGCAAAACCGAGATGTTCGGTAACGCTGGCCATCGCGGAAACCAGCATTAGCGGATCGTTAACCGGCAGTTGAATCGCCTCGCTGGCGGTTAAGCCAATTCCCTGCTGATAAACGTCGTACACCCCAAGAATATCGGCGATAAACAGCCCATCAAATAAGCCGCGTTCCAGCGTCCGCGCCAGATCCAGCCAGTAACTCAAATCGTTAAACTCGGTTGAGCGATCGAGCGGATGGGTCCACATACCATGGTGAATATGCCCGACGCAGTTCATATTGAAGGCATTAAGCAGCATCTGTCGCGCTGGCTGGCTCATATTGTCCCCCTGCGCGGCGGCAGCACCGCGTTCAGCACATAGTTGCCAATCACCGGATACTTCCAGCGCACCGGATCGTGCAGGGTATGGGTGCGGGCGTTGCGCCAGTGGCGGTCAAGATTATGCTCCTGCAACGCGGAACGGCTGCCGGAGAGTTCAAACAGCAGATTAGCCGCTGCCAGTGAAAGTTCGGTGGTCCATGCGCGCGCGCTGGCAACCTGCACCGATGCTGTCGCCACATGGGCGGCATCGGGATGGCGCTGGGCGCGGTCCACCGCGTGACCCGCCTCTTCCAGCAGCGCATCACCGGCCTGCAGACGGGCGGCCAGTTGCCCAACCCGATCGATGGTCAGCGGATCCTCGCTGGCGCGCTCAACCCCTGAATCGGGCCATGGCCGCGCGCGGGTATTGATAAAGTTAAGCATGTCGCTGAAAGCGGCGCGGGCAATCCCCTGGTCAATGGCGGCATGCATAATCTGCGCAAACGGACCAACGGTGCTGGGACGCTCAAATGCACTCTGGAACGGCACGATATCTGCGCCATCGACGCGCACAGCGTTAAAAATTACCGTTCCGCTGCCGGTGGTACGCTGACCAAAGCCGGACCAGTCATCAATCACGCTGAGGTTTGCCTGATGGCGCGGCACAAATACCAGCTGTTCGCGACCTTCAGCATCCCGGGCGGCGGTGGGAATACGGTCGGCAAACAGCGCGCCGGTGGCATAAAACTTGCGGCCACTCAGCAGATAGCTGTCGCCATCAGGTAATACCGAGGTGCTGCGATAATGAGCCGCTGCTGAGCCGAACTCCGCCAGCGCATTACCCAGATGCACTCCCTCAATCACTTCCTGATAAAAGCGCCGCTGCTGGGCATCGCTGCCGTTGACGCGCAGCACTTCCAGCGCATAAAAATGGTTTTGCGGGATCTGTCCGATCGCCGCATCCGCCTCACTTAAGATCGCGATGATCTGGGCCAGTAGCGCGGTTGATACCGCCGCGCCGCCAAACGCGGCCGGAACGGTAATCGCGCCCAGCCCGGAGGAGAACAGCGCTTCCAGCTGTTTTAGCGGCAGTTGCCGCTGGCGGTCGCGCTGCGCGGACTCGACGCGGAAAGCCTGCGCCAGCTCGCGGGCAACGTTCAGCGCCTGCTCCGGGGTGGTGATAATACTGGCGCGGATAGCAGGTTTAACCTGGCTGTAGGGCATATCGGCATCCTTAAATCCAGGCATGGCGCACCGGGAAGATTCCGTTGAGGTAGTAGTTACCGATCGCGTGATATTTCCAGCGCACCGGGTCGTGTAACGTGTGGGTACGGGCATTACGCCAGTGGCGGTCCAGGCCGTGCTCACTGAGCGTCGCCCGGCTACCGCCCCACTCCAGAAGCTTTTCACTGGCTTTCAGCGCTACCTCGGTGGTCAGCACCTTGGCTTCCGCGACCGCGATGGAAGCGCGGGCAGCGGTTTCCGCATTCAGGCTGGCGGGGTCGATATCATCGAGCGTTTTTGCCGCGCGTCGCAGCAGCGCCTCGGCCGCAGTCAGCTCCACGTAAACACGGCCGACATCGGCCTGCAGATGGGGATCGTCGGCATTGCGCTCCACACCGGCATCCACCCACGGACGCGAATGATGACGGATAAATTCGCCGGCTTCGTCAAAGGCGCCGCGGGCGATACCCGCGTCAATCGCAGCCTGAATTAATTGCGAAACCGGCCCGCGCAGTGACGGCCGATCGGTTGCCGGTAGCGGGATAACCCGTGCGGCATCGACGGCCACCTCCTGCAAGCGCACGGTGCCGCTGGCGGTGGTGCGCTGGCCGATAGCGGACCAGTCATCAATGATTTCCAGCCCGGCAGCCAGTCGCGGCACAAATGCCATCACCGCGACGCCCTCGTCATTGATGGCGGTGGTAACCACAATGTGGGCAAATAGCGCGCCGGTGGAGTAGAACTTCTCCCCGGTCAGGCGCAAACCGTCGGCGTGCTGGCGCAGGCGTGCATGCACTTCGCGGGTATGGCGGGTGTTCTTCTCCGGTCCACCGTTACCCAGTCGCTGACCTTCGACTACCGCCTTAAACAGCGTTTTTTGCTGCTCAGGCGAACCTTCATCGCGGATAAACTGAATAAGACCGAAATGATTCTGCGGGATCTGTCCCAGTGACGGGTCAGCAGCAGAGATAATGCGGAACACTTCCGCCACGGTGCGATAACTCAGGCCACCGCCGCCAAAAGCGCGCGGCACCGAAATACTGCCCAGCCCGGAACGGCTAAATAACGACAGCGCTTCCAGCGGATAGATACGATCGCGATCGCGGGTGGCCGCATCGGTTAGCGCCAGTGCGGCCACCGCACTGGCGGCGCTGATGGCCTGCTCATCGCTAAAAATAACCTGTGCAGCTTCCGGCGGCCGCCAGAGGTCGGCATTAATACTGGCATGATTATTCATCGATATGATCCATGAGGCGATATTAATAGCGCCCGCATTTATTTAATTAATATTCAGCTGATGATAATCAGAGCAAGAATAATAAGTAAAGCGCCTGGCTTATGACATATATGGCATTGTATAAGCCATATTTTGCTAAAGAACAGAATGATGCGCACAGAGAAAAACCCCACATTATCATCAGGATAAATGGTGTCTGCACAATAGCGCGAACTAACCACTGCCGGGTACGGGTGCAATTAATTAACACCCGCACCCTGGCGGGGCATATTTACCTCAGGCGCCGTTTCCTATCTGCCAGATAAAGGTAGGTTCATTGCCATTAACTTCCCAGTCGCCGACATTGCGCGTTTTATAAATCACCGGATTATGCGATGCCACCGTACGGGCATTACGCCAGTGACGATCCAGTGCTTTGCTGACACGGGTATCGGAAGCGCCCAGCGCATTAAACAGTTCGCTGGCGGCGCGGGTAACCAGATCGCTGGCAATCACCTGGGCCTTTGCCGATTCCAGCTCCGCCAGAATATTGGCCTGTTTGATCTGCGCTTCAGAAGCGCCCTGTTGTTGTACCTCAAACGCCTGCTGCAGCGAATGCGTCGCCCGCTGTACCGTCGCCTCGACCGCCCACGCCCAGCTGGCAATTTGTCCGACTACCTGTAACACCTGCACATCCTGTTTCACCAGCCCGGCGTTACCGTGGCTGTAGATTCGTTTCCGTTGGGCCACTCCCTGCGACGCATCACGGCTCACCGCGCGGCCAATACCGGCCAGCGTCGCCAGCAACACATGCTGATAGAAGGCGGTCTGATAACGGAAGCGCTCGCTGAAGTCATAGACATGCGCCTGCTCCACCTGTGCCTGCTTAAAGCGGGTGGTGCCGCTGCCGGTTAAGCGCTGACCAAAACCATCCCAGTCATCATCACGTTCCACCCCGGGCTGGGCGGTGTTAACCAGCGCAATCACATCACGGCCGTTATCGCTGCGCTGCGCATAGACATCAATCCAGTCGGCATACAGGGTACCGGTGCTGTAAAACTTCTCGCCATCCAGCGTCCAGCCATGGTCGCCGGGCGATACTTTGGTTAGCACCTCTCCCAGCTGCAGATTACCAATCTCGCTCCAGCCGCTGCCGACCAGCTCTCCGTCGATAAAACGCCGGAACCAGCGCTGCCGCTGTTCACTGTCCGGCTGATTCAGGCGGTCTTCGACAAAAGCAAAGTGCGCACGCAGCGCCTGCGGCAGGTTGGAGTCCGCTTCAGCCAGTTCGGTTAACAGCTGAAACAGCTGGGGCAGCGTGGCGCCAAAGCCGCCCTGCCTGACCGGGATACGCAGGGTGCCGAACCCCGCTTCTTTCAGCCAGCGGATCGGCTCCTGCGCCAGCGTTCGGTTGCGTTCACGATCGACAGCCCCTGCGGCGATGCGGGCAAAAACCGGGCGGAAACGTGCCGCCAGTTCAGGGTAATCCGGGGTGAGTAACTCAGACATGCTGTTCTCCGTTATCGTGTTGGTCATCAATATCCTGTTGCGTCGGTTCAAAGCGAATAATCAGCAGGAAGAAGATGGGAATAATCGCCGCCAGTGAGACGATCCAGAACATATTGGTGCCGAAGGAAGCCTGCAGGATCGGCAGGATAAACAGTGCCAGCGCGCTACCAATGCCAGACAGCGAGCGGCCAA
Organism: Pantoea sp. B65; assembly: GCF_047308185.1. Lineage (NCBI taxonomy): Bacteria > Pseudomonadati > Pseudomonadota > Gammaproteobacteria > Enterobacterales > Erwiniaceae > Pantoea > Pantoea sp. B65. The sequence continues at coordinate 519,658 of NZ_JAHXPU010000045.1, read as the reverse complement.
AGCCGACGCCGGTGGCGCGGATATGTGTCGGGTAAGAGAGTGCCGGATAGATCATCATCTGTGCGCCAGGACCAAAACCTTCGGCAAACAGCCACAAACCGAGCATCAGAATGGCGAACACCACGCCGGCGGCGGCTTGCGGGTGACCAATCAGCGCCAGTGAGATCAGGGCGATAAACTGCAGGGCAAAGCCGGCGATAGCCACATGGCGCGACGGGAATTTCCACGCCAGACGCATACCCAGCAGCCCGCCGGTAAAGGCGAACAGCGCATTAAGCCCCAGCGAGGCCGAGATGGTTTCGAACACGCCGGCGCCGAGGAACTGGGCGAGAATCGACGGCAGGAAAAAGGCGATGGCGGTGTATTCAAATGAGATACAGATATTCATTACGGCGGTGACGATGGTGCGCTCGCGGTATGGTTTCTGGAACAGTACGCGGAAGCTGACTTTCGGCGGCGCTTGTTTCACTGCGACCGGATGCTGCGGTTTCTCTTCATGAGCAATAATGCCGTAGGAGTCGCGCAGAATACGCACCGCGCCGCTGAGATCGCCCTGATTAGCGGCCCACAGCGGAGATTCATTCATAAACTTACTGCGCACGGCAATAATCAGTAGCGCCGGTACCGCCCCAAACAGCAGCGATGCGCGCCACAGCCAGTCGATGTGTTCGGCCGGCAGCAGGAAATAGAGCGCGAAAATAATAAAGAAACAGGCCGACGACGCCGCGTACCACATCGGGCACCAGGCCGCCAGCCGCGCCGCTTTATTGCCTTTCCCGGTAAATTTCGAGAACTCGGCGAGATAAGCCATCGCGACTGGCAGATCGATGCCGACCCCGACGCCCATCAAAAAGCGCGCGCCAATCAGCACCCAGACATTCGGCGCCAGCCCGGCGGCAATCGCCGAGACCACAAAAAACAGCATATCGGCCATAAACACCGAATAGCGACCATATTTATCGGTCAGCCAGCCGCCGACCAGGTTGCCGATAATGGTGCCGATCATAATCGATGAGGTCACCAGTCCGGTCAGCGTCGGGGTTAAATTAAACTCTTTCACCACATCATCGATGCCGTAAGAGAGGGTCGTCAGGTCATAGGCATCAAGAAATACCCCGCCGAGCGCGAGAAACACAATCCAGCGCGCATAGCTATTTTTGCTGGTACTGCTGTTAATTAATTTCGCCACATCACTGACGGAACGAACCGGTGTTGAATGCGACGGAGGCGATACAATGCCGCCCTCAATATTTATTGTACTCATAGTATCCTCATATTTTTATTAGCAGGTGACGGTGAGGTTATAATAAGAATCGCCGAAAAAAACAAACAACAAAATATGCTATAAAATACAATAAATTCAATAAGTTAAATTGATTATTTTTTACCAGCGCCAAAACCGGATTAGCCGCGGGCTAATCCGGTTATCAGCGAGTGCTACAGGGAGTTAGTCGGCGGAAACCGGCACCAGAACCCCCTTCACTAACGGATCGCTGGTTTCCTTTAACCATTGTTGCAGGCGCGGGTCGGCAAAGGCTTGGCGTAATTTCTCAATATTCTCGTCCGCTAAATAAGGCGTCCCAATCACTAATTGCGAAGCAAAGGTTTTTGGCGCCGGCGGGAATAATATGCCTTTTTCACGCGGCACTTTTCCGGCATCAAACTGAGAGACATAACCAATCGCCGCATCAACTGAATTTAAGGCCCGCGGCATGGTTAATAAATCCAGTTCTTTGAAATTAAAATTATGCGGATTGCTGTTAATATCTTTTAATTTCGCGGTACGCGGCTCCACCGCCGGATCAAGGCCAATCAGACCAATACGTTGCAGCAGCCATAATGCCTGTCCCTGATTGGCGCCGTCGTTGGGCACCACGATTTCCGCCCCCTGCGGTAGCTGATCAATGGCGCCATAACGATCGGAATAAATCCCGAAGGCCCACTGGAATAACGGAATGGCCGGCGTCAGCTCAAACTTATTGGCATCCACCACCTGCTTCAGCCACCACTGATGCTGATAGACGGTGGCGGCATACTCCCCTGCGGCCACCGCGCGATCCGCCTGTACCGGATCCTGTAGTCCCACCGCTTCAAGTTTGATGCCGTAATCTGGCGCAATATGCTCGCCGACATACTCGATCAGGCGCTGTTCACCGGCCATCGCCGGTTCAAAGTGCACTTTCAGCGTCGTGCTGAACGTCACCGTCTGGCGCTGTTGCGCAATAAAATGCCACCCCAGCCCGGCAATGATAATCACCGCCACCAACGCCACCAGCCACGGCCAGTTGTTTTTCTTTCTGATGGTAAAATCCTGCTGCGTCATAATCTATGGCTACCCTGTGAATGTTGAAGTACGGCAACCAGCCGGTCGCCAAGAAACTGAATCAGTTGAATAGTGGCAATCAGCACCACGATGGTGGCAATCATGATGTGGTTATCAAAACGCTGATAACCGTAGACCACCGCCAGATAGCCGATGCCGCCAGCACCGATGGTGCCGGCAATCGCCGAGTATTCGATCATCGAGATCAGATTCAGCACGATGGCCGCCACAATCGCCGGCAGCGCTTCGCTAATCTGGGCTCGTGAGATGATCTGCCAGGTGGAGCCACCGCAAACCAGTCCCACCGCCGTCACCCCGGCCGGAAGTTCCCGCAGCGCGTTTTCCACCAGACGGGCAAAAAATGGCGTACCGGCGACAATCATCGGGATCACCGCCGCCGGAATGCCGATGGTGGTACCGGTCAGCCAGAAGGTGAAAGGGATAATTGCCGCCATCAGCACCAGAAACGGCAGCGAACGCCCGATATTCACCAGCCAGCTCAGCGTGCGGTTGATCGACGGCTGCGGAAACAGCCCGCGACGCGAGGTATTAAACAGCACCACCCCGAGCAGGCCGCCGAGCGTCACCACAAACAGCATCACAATACCGACCATTAGCCAGGTTTCGCCGTAAGCCGGCAGCATAAGCGTATGGATCTGGCTCCAGGGGGTATCCTGACTGATCACCTCTGCCGGTTTCATCCTGCCTCCTGTAGCGCCGCGCGGACTTCAATCGCCTGCGCGTTGATGCCCAGCTGATACAGATGCTGGATCAGCGCCGGCTGGCTGACCGGTCGCCGGGTAAAGCGCACCGCGATGCGCATCCGGCCCGCCAGCCGCTCGCCCACCTGTTCCACATGGGCGGCCAGCAGATCGATTTGCAGCTGATAGTGCTGGCTGATCTGGCTGATCCAGTCGGTGGCAAGCGGGCGATCGCCATAGGTCAGCTGCAGCAGAATGTCCCCGGCGGCGTCCAGCGGCTGCAGCGGAAACAGCTGCTGGCCGAGGCGCGAATCCGGTTGCGCCAGCAGTTCACTCAGCGATCCCTGCTGCAACAGTTGCCCGTCGCGGATCTCCGCCAGCGCATCGGCGGCCCGGCGTACCACATCCATTTCATGCGTGATCAGGATAATGGACAGACCAAACTGGTCGCGCAGCTGTTTCAGCAGGGTCAGAATTGAACTGGTTGCCTGCGGATCCAGTCCCGACGTCGCTTCATCCGCCAGCAATACCGACGGTTTTAGCGCCAGCGCACGGGCAATGCCCACCCGCTGACGTTGTCCACCCGACAGCTGCGCCGGATAATAGTCCGCCTTGTCATTCAGTCCGACGCTCTCCAGCAGTTGCCCGACATGACGTTTGATTTCTGCCGGCACCACCCCCAGCCACTCCAGCGGCAGCGCCACATTTTCCCAGGCGGTCTTACGTTGCAGTAACGCCGAAGACTGAAATACGGTACCGATGGCCCGCCGCTCACGGCGTAGCGCTTCCCCGGACAGGCGCGACAGATCTTCGCCGTTAACGCGAATGCTGCCAGAAGAGGGTTGCTCCAGCAGGCTGATGCATTTCGCCAGCGTTGATTTTCCCGCGCCGCTGGGGCCAACTACCGCGGTGATTGAGGCGGGCGGCACCGTCAGAGATATCCCCTTCAGTACCTCCACCACTTTGCCGTCCGGCGCGCGATACTGCTTACGCAGCTGGTCAATTTCAATCATGATATTGTCTCTTGCCGGGTGAGGATGTCACTGTGGGCACTCCGCCGGTAGCCGGCGCCCGGATGCGGCGCTTCAAGCCGCGGCCCCTGGTTAAACAGCTTCTCGCGCAGCGTTCCCGGCCGGTAATCCTGCTTATACGCGCCGCGCTTTTGCAGCTCGGGAACCAGCAGATCGACCACATCGGTGAAGGTTTCATGGGTGACGGCATACGCCAGATTGAAACCATCGACATCGGTCTCCGCAACCCAGCTCTGCAACTCATCCGCCACGGTTTCGGCACTGCCGACCAGCAGCGGGCCAAAGCCGCCAATACCGACCCAGTCCGCCAGTCCCTGTACCGTCCACTGCCGGTCCGGATCGGCGGTGGAGAAGGTTTCTACCGCCGACTGAATGGCGTTGGTATGCAGGTGCTTCAGTACCTGATCCGGCTGATACTGGCCAAAATCAATGCCGGTCCAGCCGGAGATCAGCGCCAGCGCTCCTTCATAGCTGACATAACTCTTATATTCCTGCCACTTAGCCTGCGCGGCCTGGTCAGTTTCACCGACGATCACCGTTTGCAGGTTAAAGATCAGAATACTGCGCGGATCGCGCCCGGCTTCAGCGGCGCGACGACGAATATCGGCGACGGTTTTCTTCAGTAGCACTTTTGATGGCACGGCGACAAACACGCATTCGGCATGTTCAGCGGCAAACTGTTTGCCGCGGCTGGAGGCGCCAGCCTGATACAGCACCGGGGTACGTTGCGGAGAAGGTTCGCTCAGGTGGATACCCGGTACCTGGAAGAAAGTGCCCTGATGATTAATCGGATGGATTTTACTCGGGTCACTGAAAATACCTCGCTGCCGATCGCGCAGGATGGCGCCCTCTTCCCAGCTGCCTTCCAGCAGCTTATAGATCACCTGCAGATATTCATCGGCATAGTCATAACGCGCGTCGTGGTCGGTCTGCGCCTGATAACCGATATTGCGCGCGCCGCTCTCCAGATAGGAGGTGACGATATTCCAGCCGATACGCCCTTTGGTCAGATGATCCAGCGTCGACATACGGCGGGCAAAAGGATACGGATGCTCAAACGACAGCGAGGCGGTCAGGCCAAAACCAAGGTGTTCGGTGACCAGCGCCATCGGCGTAATCAGCGCCAGCGGATCGTTAACCGGCACCTGAGTGGCATTACGGATCGCGGCATCGTTATTGCCGTTGAGGACATCATAAACTCCCAGTACATCGGCGATAAACAGACCGTCAAATTTACCGCGCTCCAGCAGCCGCGCCAGATCCGTCCAGTATTCGAGGTCTTTATACTGCCAGGAGCGGTCGCGCGGATGCGCCCATAACCCTGGTGACTGGTGTCCGACACAGTTCATATCAAAAGCATTCAGACGAATTTCACGTTGCGATGACATAGCGCACTCCATAGACAGGACGCAAGCAGCCCGTACCTGTCGGTAATTGTGTTTATAAGGGGGTTTAAATCAGTGGGTATTCAGCTAATCCGGACATCGCCCGGCTAATGGCGGCGGCGGCACGCCCAGCAGTTGCCGCGCCAGCGATTCGGCATGTTCCGCCACCTGCGGCAACCCCATCAGCTCGCCAAAACGCCCGCGGGCTGCCGGACCGGCCACGTACAGATGGCGGCTGGCCGCGCCTTGCGCATTCAGGGGTTGTGACTGTGAATTAACCAGGATCCCCAGCGCCAGCGGGTCGGGCTGGAGAATGCCTTCCCTGGCCAGCTGATGCAGCAGAGCATCACTCTCCAGCAGCGCGCCGTGCGCCGGACCGGTGGTGACAATGATTTTATCCACCGTCAGGCTTTCGGCTTCCGCGCCTCGCGGTTGCAGGGTTAACACGATCGCCTCGCCCCGGGTGGTGATAGTGTGCAGGCGGGCGGCACGCACCTGCAGCTGTCCACTGGCCTGTTGCTGCGCCAGTACCGCACTGACCTGCGGTGCGATGCGGTAACGATGCACATCCCACCATGGCCGCAAATGGCGCAGAAAACGACGTTGCTCGTGCAGCGCCAGTTGCTGCCACAGCTGCTGGCCATGCAGACGAATATCATCCAGTACCAGCTGCCACGGCAGGTTCTCTTCCGCCGCCTGCGCCACTTCCTGACGGATACGACGCAGCCAGGCGCGGGCGGTCATCGCCTGTGGTCGCTGGTAATCGAGCGGACGAAGCGGATAATCGCCGCTGAGGTTTTCACGCGGCAGCTGCCCGCGGCGGGAAAAGGCCACCACCGGCCCACGGTGTCCGTTACGGTGTAACGATGCCACCACGTCGGACATGGTCAGTCCGCTGCCGATAATCGCAATCCGATCGTCCGCCGCCACCGTCGCCAGCGCATCATGCTGCCAGGGGTTGGCAATCAGCCCCGGATGGTCAGCGAGTGAGCGCGCCAGCAGCGGCGGTAATGCCGGAGGCGGATGGCTGATCGCCAGCACCACTTCATCCGCCTGATAACTGGCGCCGGAGGCGGTCAGCACTCTGCCATGCTGCAAAGCCAGCGCCCGATCGCGCTGATGGCTGAGTTTTACCGGCGAATGCGCCGCGGCACGCTCAAACTGTTCGGCGACATAAGCGGCAAACTGTCCGCGTTGCGGGTACAGCCTGCCGTCATGCCAGCGCGCCTGCGGATCGCGCAGCAAGCCATCAGAAGCACGGAACCAGCGATCAAAATCCCCCTCTTCGGCAGCGGAAAGCTGCATACGGCTGGCCGGCACATTAATACGGTGCGCCGGATCGCGGGTGCCGTAGGCCACGCCTTCAGCCAGCCGGGCGCGCGGCTCAATCACCGTCACGCTTAATCCGGCCTGCCCCAGACGGGCAAGATGGATCGCCAGTGCGGTGCCGGTAAATCCACCGCCGATAATCACAATGTGCCTTTCAGCCATGACAGTGCTCCGGTTGATGGCGCATGATCTTCTCTCCTCAGCTGGCACTGGCATGTTTAACCGGACGACGATCGCCGCCGATGGTTTCGCCAAACGGACCGGTATTCACCGTACGCTGGCGTTTCTCCGCGTTGGCGGCCAGCGGTAGCAGCGGCATCACCAGTTCGGCGAAGCGATGCGCCTCTTCCAGGTGCGGATAACCGGAAAAAATAAAGTTCTCAATCCCCAGCGCCTGATATTCACGGATGCGTTGCGCCACCTGTTGTGGGTTACCTACCAGCGCGGTTCCGGCACCGCCGCGTACCAGCCCGACGCCAGCCCACAGATTAGGCGCGATACGCAGCCCGTCGCGCGAGCCGCCATGCAGCGCGCTCATCCGCGCCTGACCGGTAGAGTCCATACGCGAAAAGATTTTCTGCGCCGCCGCAATAGTGTCGTCATCCAGATGGGCAATCAGGCGGTCGGCGGCGGCCCAGGCTTCTTCTTCGGTCTCACGTACAATCACATGCAGGCGGATACCATAGTTTAGTCTGCGGCCACGGGCTTTGGCACGCTCGCGCACCAGCGCAAGTTTTTCCGCTACCTGTTCCAGCGGCTCTCCCCAGGTCAGATAAGTATCGATCTGACTGGCGGCGACGTCGATCGCCTCATCAGATGAGCCGCCAAAGTAGAGCGGCGGACCATTCTCCTGTACCGGCGGGAACAGCACTTCCGCGCCTTCCACGCGAATATGCTCACCGTGAAAATCGACTTTCTCGCCCTTCAGCAGCCGGGAATAGACCTCAAGAAATTCACGCGTCACCTGATAACGCCCGGCGTGGCTCAGGAAGATGCCATCACCTTTATTCTCTACCGGATCGCCACCGGTCACGACATTGATTAACAGCCGCCCTTCGGAAAGCCGATCCAGCGTCGCCGCCATGCGCGCGGCAAGGCTTGGCGGTTGCAGCCCGGGGCGAACCGCCACCAGGTAGCGCAATTTTTTGGTAATCGGCGCCAGCGCGGAAGCCACCAGCCAGGAATCTTCACAGCTTTTACCGGTGGGGATCAGGACACCGTAGTAGCCAAGATTATCGGCTGCCAGCGCCACCTGCTGCAGATACGGCAGATCGACCGCGCGGCCACCTTCGGTGGTACCGAGATAGCGACCGTCGCCATGGGTGGGTAAGAACCAGAAGAGGTTAATGTTTTCCTGTGCAGCTTCACTCATTATCATTTTCCTATATAACGATATCTGAATTTATTGGATAGAAAGTTAGAGTTTGGTTATAAAACTATGAGCAGGAAGCGTGCCAGGTTGCATTTTCTATTTTATTGTTAAATATCAGTGAACTATAAAAATTAACCGCGCAATTATTTGCTGCAAATGCAGCAACCACTGTGCGTCAGCTGCTGCATTTGCAGCAAACCCGGCCTGAACCCCTCTCGTCGCTGGCTTCATCTGGCGGTATGGTGGCGACAGGTTTTTTTCCTTCAGGAATCAGAAATGCAGAATCATGGCCCGACCCTGATCGACCCGGCGTCGATCGCCTTTCAGAGCGTACTGGATCGTCTGGCGCCGACCGATGCCACCGTGCTGATCGTCGGTGAAACCGGCACCGGTAAAGAAGTGGTGGCGCGTTACCTGCATCATCACAGCCCGCGGCGCCAGCAGCCGTTTCTGGCGGTAAACTGCGGCGCGCTGACCGAAAGCCTTGCCGAGTCGGAGCTGTTTGGTCATGAAAAAGGGGCGTTCACCGGTGCGGCGGAACGTCATCAGGGCTGGTTTGAAGCCGCCGAAGGCGGCACGCTGCTGCTGGATGAGATTGGCGAGCTGAGCCTGCCATTGCAGGTGAAACTGTTGCGGGTATTACAGGAACGCGAGGTGACGCGCGTCGGATCGCGCCGTCCGGTAAAAGTGAATGTCCGGGTGATTGCCGCCACCCATGTCGATCTGGCGTATGCCATTCGCGAACGCCGTTTCCGTGAAGACCTCTATTACCGGCTGAATGTGGCGGCGGTTACCCTGCCGCCATTACGCCAGCGCCGGGAAGATATTCCACTGCTGGCCGATCACTTCCTGACACTGTATGCGCGCCGTCTCGGGCGTCCGCAGTTGCGTCTGAGCGACGATACCCTTGCCACGCTGATGGACTATCCCTGGCCGGGGAATATCCGCGAACTGGAAAACACCCTGCATAATGCGGTTTTGCTCAGCAAAGAGCCGCTGATCACCCCACGTCAGCTGCGCCTGACGCCGGTCAGTAATGAGCTGCTGGCGGAAGGTGATGGCGCGCTGGATAGCTTTATCCGCCAGCAACTACAGAGCAATGAGGGCCAGAGCTGGCAGCGGGTGACTGACGCGCTGGTCCGCAATGCGTTTGAACTGAGTAACGGCAATCAGCTACAGGCCGCCACGCTGCTCGGTATCAGCCGTAATACCCTGCGCACGCATCTTGGTCATCAGGGGCTGATTAAGCCGCGGCGTAGCCTGGCAGGCGGCGCGCAGCGCGCGGTGGCCGATACGCTGCCGCATGAACGGGAACTGCGCATCGGCTATCAGAAGTTCGGCAATCTCGGCATTCTGAAAGCCCGGCAGTCGCTTGAAGCACAGTTCGCCGACCGCGGCATCAGCGTGTTGTGGAGTGAATTCCCCGCCGGCCCGCAGTTGCTGCATGCGCTGGCCAACCGTGAGATTGATTTCGGCACCACCGGCGAGGTGCCGCCGATCTTTTCGCAGGCGGATAAGAGCATGTTGCTGTATGTCGCCTGGGAACCGGCGGCGCCGCAAAGCGTGGCGCTGCTGGTAGCGAATCACAGCCCGGTAAAAACCATTGCCGACCTGCGCGGTAAACGTATTGCGGTAAATAAAGGTTCCAACGTGCACTATCTGCTGGTGCAAATTCTCGATGAAGTCGGTATGACGCTCGATGATGTACGCGTGGTCTATGCCCCACCGAAATATCCACTCACCCCAAGCGATCACCATGCGGTGGATGCGTGGATGATGTGGGATCCGTTGCTCAGTGATGCCGAGCATGGCGGTCAGCTCCGGGTGATCGCCAATGGCGTCGGACGGGTTAACAATCATCAGTTCTATCTTGCCCACCGCGAATTTGCCGCCCACTCCGGCGACCTGCTGCATGCGCTGATGGCGGCGCTGGAGCAAACCGGGCGCTATATCGATGCCAACCGCAGCGAGGCCGCCAGCCTGCTGTCAGCGGAACTGGGGCTGGCCACCGCGTCACTGTCCCATGCGCTGGCGCGCCGCAGCCATCAGACCCGGCGGATGGATCTGACCATTATCCGCCAGCAGCAGGCGATTGCCGACCGTTTCTACGCCCTTGGGTTGTTACCGCGGGCGATTAAAGTGCGCGATGCGTTATGGCTGGAATGATTTTTTCAGCTAACGATATGATTTTTATTCGTTAAGCCGTTGTCAGCGGGTTTGCTATGTTGCGCTGATACCACCATTGACTCAGGGAATTAGCATGAAAAAATTACTGCTCAGCGGCATGGTTGCCGCCGTGATATTCGGCTCACTGCCGTACGCTCAGGCGGAAAGCGTGCCGAAAACGGTGAATATTGGTTATCAGAAAGCCAATATCTTCGCCCTGCTGAAGTACCGTGGCACGCTCGATGAGCAATTTAAACAACAGGGGATCGCGGTGCGCTGGGTGGAATTCCCGGCGGGTCCGCAGATGCTGGAAGGATTAAACGTCGGCAGTATCGATCTGGCGGCTACCGGTGACGCACCGCCGACTTTCGCCCAGGCTGCGCAGGCCGATCTGGTCTATCTGGCCCACTCCCCGGCTAACCCGAAAACCGAAGCGATAGTGGTGCCGGAAAACTCAGCGATAAAAACCGTCGCCGATCTGAAAGGCAAACGCGTCGCGCTGAATAAGGGATCGGACGTTAACTATCTGCTGGTCAGCGCGCTGGAAGCGGCCGGACTCAGTTATCAGGATATCACCCCGGTCTATCTGCCGCCGGCGGATGCCCGGGCCGCCTTCCAGCGTGGCGCGGTGGATGCCTGGGTTATCTGGGATCCCTATTACGCCGAAGTGGAAACCAATGCCAAAGCCCGGCTGATAAAAAATGCCGAAGGACTGGTCCCCCATTACACCTTCTATCTTGCCAGCCGTAAGTTTGCCGACAGCTATCCGCAAACGGCAAAACAGGTGGTGGATGAGCTGGGATCGCTGAGCGACTGGGCGAATAACCATCCGCAAGAGGCCGCCAAAATACTGGCAACTTCCACCGGCCTGCCGCAGCCGATCTGGCAGCGGGCGCTGGCGCGCATGCCCTATGGCGCACAGCGTATGACCCCGGAAGTGTTTAAGCAGCAGCAGGCGCTGGCGGATAAGTTTACGCAAATTGGGCTGCTGCCGGTTAAAGTCGATGTCAGCAGCGCCAGCTGGTCGCTGGATAAAAAGTAACCGACCGCACCGCTGCGGGCGTCGTTAATAGCGCCCGTAGCGGTGTTGAAAATGTTATTGATGGCAATGCCGGCAGGCAATAATCAGGCGCTGCGCCAGATCGCCGTCTCCTGTCCGGCTAAACCCGGAATATGCGCCAGCAACTGACGGGTATAAGCCGCACCCGGCGCGCTAAAGATAGTTTTTACCGCCCCCTGCTCAACCACTTTACCCTGCTGCATAATCACCACGTAATCCGCTATCTGCCGCACCACTGCCAGATCATGGGAGATAAACAGATAGGTCAGACCATTCTCGCGCTGTAAGCGTTCCAGCAATGTCAGAATCTGCGCCTGCACCGTCATATCTAACGCCGAAACCGGTTCATCAAGGATCAGCAGTTCCGGTGCGATGGCTAACGCCCTGGCGATCGCTACCCGCTGCCGCTGCCCGCCAGAGAGTGCTGAAGGCCGGCCGGACAGCAGGCTTACCGGCAACTCAACGGCCGCCAGCAATTCCGCTGCGCGATCGCGCTGGCTCTGTTTATTGCCCAGCCGAAATGCGCGCAGCGGCTCGGTAATGATCGCTTCAAGAGTCATTTTCGGGTTTAGCGAGGCATAGGGATTTTGATACACCATCTGGACCCGGCGCCGAAACTCTGCGCTGCGCGCGCCGCCGAGTGGCACGCCATCAAACAGGATCTGGCCGCTATCCGGCGATTCCAGCCCGGATAACATCCGTATGGTGGTGGATTTACCCGATCCCGACTCCCCCACCAGACAGGTGGTGCCGCCGCGCAGCACCGGGAAAGAGATCTGATCCACCGCGCTGAACATACCGCCGCCCGCTACGGCAAATCGTTTCGTCAGCCCCTTTGCCTGCATCAGCGGCGGCGCGGCGGCCAGCGGTTTACGATAAGGCACGCGCAAAAAGGCTGGCGACGCGGCCAGCAATTGGCGGGTATAAGGATGTCGCGTCTGGCGTAGCAGGCTGGCAGGCGTGCCACTGTCAACCAGCTGGCCTTCATGCATCACCAGCACCCGGTCGGCGCGCTCAAGGGCGACGTTCAGATCGTGGGTGATCAGCAACAGCGCAATACCGTGGCTGGCGACTACCGCATCCAGCGCATCCAGTACCTGTTTCTGCACGCTGACATCCAGAGCGCTGGTCGGCTCATCGGCAATAATTAATTTCGGCTGATGGCACATCGCCATCGCCAGCAATACCCGCTGGCGCATACCGCCGGACAACTGGTGCGGATAGCTGGCCAGCACCCGCTGGTTGTCGTTTAACCCCACCTCCGCCAGCAGCGCCGGCAGACGCGCGGCGGCATCGGCTTTGCTCACGCCATGCAGCGTAAAGGCTTCCAGCATCTGCCGGGCAATCGTTTGTATCGGGTTAAGCGCCTGGGCAGGATCCTGGGGAACAAAACCTATCTCCAGTCCGCGCAGCTGGCGCCACTGCCGCTGGCTGGCGTTTGCCAGCGCCTGACCATTAAACTGGATCGTGCCCGCCCGCAGTATTGCCTGGCGACTGAGCAGCCCCACCAGCGCGGCGGCGCTGGTCGATTTACCCGATCCGGATCCGCCGACCAGCGCCACCACTTCTCCCGGGCTGAGACTAAAACTGAGGGATTTCACCGCCTGCAGCAGCCCACCCCTGGGATGGCGATAATCGACAGTCAGCTGCTCAACGCTTAGCAAGGCTTTGCTCATAGATCCTCCGTATAATCCTGAATAAATCCGGCCAGCCGGTTGGTCGCCAGCACTGCCAGCACGATCATCATTCCCGGCAGCGTGGTGTACCACCAGGCCGCCGCAATATAATTACGCCCTTCAGAAATCAACAGTCCCCATTCGGGCTGCGGCGGTGGCGCGCCGAAACCAAGAAAGCTGAGCGCCGACACCGATAACAGGGCAAAGCCTAATTCCAGCGCCGCCAGCGACAGTACCGGCGCCAGCGCATGCGGTAAAATATGCTGGCGAATAATCGCCAGATCCCCGACGCCGCTGGCGCGTGCCGCCTCGACAAACAGATGGCTGCGGCTGCGCAACACCTCGCCACGGGAGAGGCGCGCAAAGGTCGCCACCGAGGAGAGGCCGACGGCTACGGCAATATGCAGCGTGCCAAAACCCAGTACCGTGATAATTGCCATTGCCAGCAACAGGTTGGGCACCGCCATTAAAATATCAATGATACGCATAAACAGGCTGTCCACTTTACCGCCGAGATAACCGGCCAGGACGCCGGTCAGCGCGCCAACCAAAAAGGCGATCGCCACGGAAAAGATCGTTGCCTGTAGCGTCAGTGCGGTGCCAAATACGCAGCGGCTCCAGATATCACGCCCGAGATGATCGGTGCCAAACCAGTGCGCTGCCGAAGGGGATTGCAGGGCCTGCAACGGATCGCCGGCCAGCGGATCCTGATGGCTGAACCAGCCAGGAACCAGCGCCCAGAGCGCAATCATCAGCAACAGCGCAATACTCAGCCACAGGGTGATGGCCAGCGGACGACGCGGAGAATTATCCAGTAGCAGCAGACTCATGATGTTTTTCCCGCGCGAATCCTCGGATCAAGTAATGGATAGAGGGCATCAGTTATAAAATTGACCAGCACAAAGATCACCGCCGCCGTCAGTACCACCCCCTGCACCACCGGGATATCCTGCGCAGAGACCGCCCCTTCAGCCAGTCTTCCAATGCCCTCGCGGGAAAAGATGGTCTCGGTAATCACCGACCCCGCCAGCAAATGTCCGAAAATCATCCCGGACAGGGTCAGCAGCGGGATTGCCGCATTCGGCAATACATGACGCCACAGCAGATGCGCGGTGCCGGCGCCCTTCAGGCGCAAAGCATCAATAAACGGGCGGCGCCATACTTCAGATAACGAACGGTTCATCACCTGAGCAATCATCGCCGCCGTCGGTACCGCCAGTGCCAGCGTCGGCAACACCAGCGATCGCCAGCCGTGGTTGCCCATGGCCGGAAACCACGGCAGGTTGAAGGAGAACGCCTGCAACAGCAGCAATCCCAGCCAGAAGGTCGGTAACGCCGCACCGAGCGAAGGCAGCGCCAGCAAAGCCGACTTAACCCGGCCCGGCGCCAGCACGCTGATCGCGGCGGCCAGTCCACCGCCGATCAGCAATGCGCTAAGCAGCGCGGAGAACGCCAGTAACAGCGTTGACGGCAACGCCTGCCACAGCAAAGAAGTGACATTGTCACCACTAATAATCGACCGGCCGAGATTCAGCTGCAGCAGATCCCGTAGCGCCAGCCCATATTGCTGATAAACCGGCAGATCGAGATGATACTGCGCCTTTAACGCCGCCACCTGTGCCGCATCCACCATGCTCTGTTCGCCCTGATTCAGCATAATGCTGACCGGATCCGCAGGTAAAATATAGAGAATGACAAACGTCAGGCTCCAGGCCGCCCACAGCACCCCGATGCCTTGCAGCAGGCGGCGCAGCAGTACGGATAAGCGCCGGCGCAGCAGGCTGATATCGCTCATCGTATTACTCCTTCGCCGCCAGCCAGGTGTCATACAGCTGGAATCGTGACGAAGCATCGAAACGGAAACCGTGCACCTGCTGCCCGGCGGCAATCACCGTCGCCAGCTCAACCAGCGGGATTGCATGGCCACGACTAATCAGCAGATCCGCCGCCTGGTTGATATATTGCTGCCGCTCGCCGCTATTCAGCGTTTCACTGGACTGCAACAACAGCCTGTCGACCTCTTCCGGCTGGCGGTGGTTAACATTGCGCCCGCTGGCATCAAACACCGTGCGTAATACATCCGGATCGGAACGCGTCAGGTTATAAAACTCCAGTTGCAGACTGCCGCTGGCCTGCCGCGCCGCCACCTGGCTGATCGGCGCTTTCTCCAGTTGCAGGTCGATGCCGACTTTTTTCAACTGTTGCTGCACCACTTCAATAAAGGGTGCGGACTGCCAGTAGCTGATTTGCAGACTCAGGCGCTGCCCCTGTTTACTGCGAATGCCATCGGCGCCCTTGTGCCAGCCATTATCTTCCAGCAGTTTTTCAGCCGCCTGCGGGTCATACTTCAGCTCGCTGCTGCGGTCCTGCCACAGCGGCGTGGTGGTTGCCAGCACCGAGGTGGCGGGCGACTGATAGCGCGACAGCACCGGCTTGAGCGCCGGACGATCGATAGCCAGATTCAGCGCCTGACGCACCGGTAATGAAGCCAGCAATGGCACCGACTGATTGGGGAACAGGCTATAGACCAGCCCCGGATTGGTGCGGGCAATCAGCTGTAGGTTCTTCGCCAGCAGCAGGGACTCATCCTGCGGGGTGACGCCGACATTGACATCCAGCTGGCCGGAAATCAGGCTGCCAAAACGCACGCCGCTTTCCGGGATCACCCGATACTCCACGCTCTGCAGATAACTTTCTCCCTGATGAGCAGCCAGCGATGAAGGCCACTGGTAACCATGGCGTCGGACCAGTTCAACCTTCTGGTTATGTACAAAGGTTTTCAGCACAAACGGACCGGTGCCGATCAGCTGCCCCTGGCAGCGGGCTTCGGCGCTGGCATTTACCGTTTTTGCGGCAAAAAAGCCGAGACTCATCGTCGATGTCGCCTGCAAAAATTGCGCGTTAGGCTGACTGAAGCTCACCACTACCGTATGTTCATCCGGCGTGTCTATCTGCCGCAGCCCCTTCAGATAGGTTGAGGCCAGCGAGGCACGCGCGCCCAGTTGCACAATCGCCGCAAAATTGTCTTTTACCGCCTGGGCATTAAAAGGCGTCCCGTCACTGAAACTGACGCCATCGCGCAGGGTAAAACTAAAGCGGCGATTACCGTCGCTAACCTGCCATTTGCTGGCCAGCCAGGGCACAATCTCGCCGGTTTTCGGGTCCTGATCGGTTAGCGAGTCGGTCATCTGGCGGCCAATATTCAGCGAGTTGTTATTACCGGCCTGCTGCGGATCGAGACAGTTTGGATCGGTGTCAATGGCGATTAACAGGTTGCCACCCTGCTGTGGGGTGGCCTTTGTCTGAGTGGATGGGGTTCCGCGGGTCGCGGGTTGATCACAACCCGTCACTATTGCAGCCAGCATAAATGCCAGCAGCGTGCGGCGCACATTTTTCTCCTGAGACACATTGCTTCCTTTTTATTTGCCGGCCAGCGCTTCAGTGCGGCGTTGCTGGCGCGCGGCCACATAACGATTCGTTTTAAACGGCAGGTTCAGACGTGCGCGCAGGGTGGTTGCGGCTGACGGTTGCCACCAGCCGCGGGCGGCGAGGATCGGTAACACATGTTCAGTAATATCTGCCAGTGCCTCCACCAGTACCGGTCCGCTGATGATAAAACCGCTGGCGCCGCCCTGTTCAACCCAGCGGATCAGGGTGTCGGCTACCTGCTCTGGGGTGCCGAAAAATTCGCCGCGCGGCAGCGTGGTTTCAAACGCCACCTGACGCAGCGTCAGCTGCTGCTCTTTTGCCCGACGTTTGATGCTGTCAGTGGTGGAACGGAAGGTGTTTTGCCCTAAATCGCCCAGGTCCGGGAACGGGCCATCCAGCGGGTACTGGCTGAAATCATGATGGTCAAAGAAACGCCCCAGATAAGCCAGCGCGTCGTCCACTGACAGCAGCGACAGCAGATGCTGGTACTTCGCTTCCGCCTCTTCCGGCGTTTTACCCACGATTGGGCTGATGCCGGGAAAGATCCCCACTGCGGCGCGGCCATTATTCGCCACTTCCGCCTGCAATTTTTCGGCATAGCTGCGCGCTTCTGCCAGCGTGCGCGCATTGGTAAACACCGCATCAGCCGATTTTCCGGCCAGGGCAATCCCGGTATCAGACGCACCGGCCTGGAAGATCACCGGCTGTCCCTGCGGCGAACGCTGAATATTTAGCGGACCTTCCACCGAGAAAAATTCCCCCTGATGATTCAGCGTATGCAGTTTCGAGGCGTCAAAAAACACCCCGCTGTCACGGTCACGGATAAAAGCGTCGTCTTCCCACGAGTCCCACAGCCCCTGCACCACACTGATATATTCCGCCGCGATTTGATAACGCAACGCGTGCTCCGGATGTTCCCGGCCAAAATTGCGCGATGAGCCAGCCAGCGGCGAGGTGACCACATTCCAGCCGGCGCGCCCCTGGCTGATGTTATCCAGTGACGCCAGCTGACGGGCAACGGTAAAAGGATCGCTGTAGGAGGTGGAGATGGTCCCGGCCAGGCCGATATTATCGGTTACTGCCGCCAGCGCGGAGAGCAGTGCAATCGGTTCAAAGCGATTGAGGAAATGGGGTAGCGATTTTTCATTAATATGCAGGCCGTCGGCGACAAACAGAAAATCAAATTGCGCCGCTTCGGCACGCTGTGCCAGTTCTGTGAAATAGCGGAAGTTAACGCTGGCATCGGCGGGGGCTTTCTGGTGACGCCATGAATTCATATGGCCACCTGCACCATGCAACATTAATCCAAATTTAATATTGTGAATAGCTTTGCTCATCGGGTCTCCTTACTGCCTGGCAGCGAATGGCGGGTGTAGTCACGAGAATTCCATATAAACCGGCGGTCGCTAAATATTAAATTTGACTTAGTATTGTCATAAAATTAACAACCGCCGTCGGAAATAAGTCAGGGGGTAATTTCCGCGACTATTTGTTATTTATCACTTTGTTTAGTTTTTTTTATTCTTTTACCTGACTCTGGCTGTCGCCGCCGCCGCCGGGGCGGTGGAATATCGATAATGTTAATAAAGCGGCGACATTATCCCGCAGAGGAATTATTAAAGTTTTCCGTCAGCCGGGCGATAACAATCGAATATCGAATGACAAAAGTTTATGCCGGCTTTTGCCATCCGCAGTGATAAGTGCTAGCGCAGGGATCGGGTTGTAATAACCCCCATAAATTCACCAGGATGCACCACCCTACAATTTGTTGATTAACTCTATAAAAAAAAGGTGAAATCATGTCTTCATTAATGGCGATAAAGAAATTTTTAACCGCCCCGCTTCTTCGCAGCCGACGCCACCCCGCTAATGGCACTTATGATTGTCAGAATATGCCAGCTTCATTATCGGCGGCGGGCTTAAGCAATAAAGCGTCCGGAATTTTGATGACATTTGTGCCGCCTAATGCCGACTACCAGAACGTCAGTCAGGCCTGGCAGCGTTTCTCTTCCTCCAGGTTAACGGTTCTCACCCTCTCGTCCAGCGGCGCATTAAGCAGCAGCGGCCGGGATACCACCTATTGTGACGGCGCCGGGCAGCAAGGCAGCTGGCTGATGCTGCCTGACAGCCTGATTGCGCAGCATGAAGTCCATGTTGTCGATCTGCATGTTAAAGACACCCATACCGCGGCGGATCGCATCAAAGCCATTCAGCGCGAACTGGAAACCCTGCAGCTGCGCATGCCGCTCTCTTCCGACCATACTTTCGCCATGATTTATTGTGATGGCCTTTCTGCCTCAGAGGGTTTTCTGATGCAGGCCTGGTATAACAGCGGCCGTTTCCCGTGCCTGGCGATCGGGGGGGCTGCCGGCGGTAAACTTGAGTTTGACGGTACCTGGATCAGTGTCGGCGGGAAAGTGTTGCAGGGGAAAGCGGTGATTGTGTTCTGTAAGATGGCCGCCGGGAAATCCTTTGCGCCATTTAAGAGCCAGAACTTTAAGCCACTGAAGAAAAGCTGGCTGATTGCCCAGGCCGATCCGGTCACCCGCACCGTTACCTCAGTGTTTAATGAACAGGGTCAGCAACAGCATTTCACCGTGGCACTGGCGGAACATCTCGGCTGCAGTGAACAGCAGCTGACGGACGGGCTGAAAGGATTAACCTTTGGCGTCAAAGTCGGAGATGAGTACTTTATCCGATCGATTGCCAAAATTGATGGCCGCAGCGTGCATTTCTTCTGTGACCTTGAGTTTGGCGATCGCCTGCATCTGCTGGAAGAGACCGATTTTAAACAGGCCACCCTGCATGACTGGAAGGACTTCATCGTTAACCGTGGCAAACCGGCCGCGATTATCATGAATGACTGTATCCTGCGCCGACTGGGTAGCGAAGATCAGCTGCATGACGCGCACTTCTTTAAAGGTCTGCCGGCGGCAGGTTTCTCCAGCTTTGGTGAAATCCTCGGGGTGCCGATTAATCAGACCTTATCGGCTCTGGTGTTTTTTAATCACGATGTCAAGGCAATGGCGCATTTCCCGGTGGAATATGCCAGCTATGCCGGACATTACGCGCAGCGTGCGCTGCGCCGCTGGGAAGCGCTTAATGGTTTCCAGACCAGCGTGATTAACCGCGTCGTCGCCTACCAGCAGAAACTGGCGCCACTGATGGCGGCGCTGCCGATGCTGGAAGCAGCAACGCAAAACCAGAACGAAACGCTGGGAATGGCGGAAAACAGTATCCGCTCCATCAGCGATATTGCCATGAAGAGCCAGCAGGCACAGAACCGCTTAGTGGAAGGACTGGACGACCTGGAGAAAATTTCCGCCGGTATCAATGAAATTACCAGCGGCATCAGTAATATCGCGTTTCAGACCAACCTGCTGTCACTTAACGCAGCCGTTGAAGCCGCGCGCGCCGGTGAAGCCGGACGTGGTTTTGCGGTCGTGGCGGGTGAAGTCCGGCGACTGGCGCACTCTTCCAAAGAGCAGGCGGATGCGACTGCCGGCAATATTAACCAGGCAGTGAGTACCATTTCGCGTATTCGCGCCGTCGCCAACAATACGGTGGAAACCGCGAGCAATATGGCGCAGCACAGTATTTCTGCGGCCGATGCGATTGCCGCCATGAGTAATAAAACCACCAGTGAACGTGAGAATATTGCCAAACACCTTAGCAGCCTGCACGCTCTGACCTCCGGTATGGATGCCATGCAGGAAGCGGTGGTACAGCTGACGGTATTGCAGAAACTCTCCACCGGACATCATCATCACTAAAACGCTGAGCCCCCTTGCCGCCGGCGCGGCAAGGGGCCATCGGCTCATCAGCCGGCAATAACCCGCTCTGATGACGACTGACGTAGCAGCGCCGCGGCTTTCAGCTGGCCAATGGTTTGTTGCGGGTCAAACAACCCGGTGGAAAGATAGGTCAGGCCGCTATCGGCCAGGATCGCCACGATGCGTTTGCCGGCATTCTCCCTGCGCCGGGCAATTTCGCGCGCGGCATACAGCACCGCCCCTGAAGATTCGCCCACCAGAATTCCCTCGGACGCCGCCACTTCTCTTGCGGTCTGAACCGCCTGCCAGCTTTCAACGGCAAAAGCCTCATCGCATAATTGACGATCCAGCGTCAGCGGCACCCGTTCGGGCAGTACGCGGCTAAAAGCATGGACGCCGGTAATTTCACGGGTTTCAGGATTTTCGCTGTCGGCAATCGAATATTCGCCCGGCTCAACGCCAATTAGCTGAATTGCCGGGTTACGCTGTTTCAGATAGCGCCCGATGCCCGACAGCGTGCCGCCGGTGCCGACAGAGGCGATGACCAGATCCAGCTGACCGTCAGTTTGCTGCCAAATCTCCGGGCCGGTGGTGTGAAAATGCGCGGCGGGATTCGCCGGGTTTTCCAGCTGGCAGGTAAAGCAGATATTCGGCTCTTTCAGGATCACATTTTCTGCCAGCCAGCGGGCGGCGGCGACAAAGTCGCCATCACTCGCTGCCAGTACCTCGTCAAACCCCGGCACCGCGCTGAAGGGAATAATTTCCGCGCCAAAGGCATTCAGGATGGCGAAGCGTTCCGCACTCAGTTTGTCATGCAGATAGACGCGAAACTTATAGCCTTTGGCGGCGGCAATCGCCGCCAGTCCGATGCCGGTATTACCGCTGGTGGTATCGACCAGCGTCATACCGGGGGTTAATTTCCCGCTGCGCTCGGCCTCTTCAATCATCGCCAGGGCAATGCGATCCTTAATACTGTGATTGGGATTAAAATATTCCAGCTTCGCAACCAGTTCGGCCGATAGCTGAAACTGCTGGCTGAAGCGGCTCAGGCGCAGCAACGGCGTGTGGCCAACCAGCTCGGTAATGCCATGGTGGATGGTCATAGGTCGCTCCGCAGTCCATCGGTGGTGGGGGTTTCGGCCCCGAGCAGATGCAGTGCTCTGGTACGCAACTGAATCAGCCGGGGATCGTCACGGCGTCGCGGCCACGGCAGCGGCACCGCAATATTCTCAATGATACGTGCCGGGCGCGGGCTGAAAATCACCACCCGGCTGGCCATCAATAGCGCCTCTTCCACATCATGCGTCACCATCAGCGTACTGAACTGCTGTTCACGCCACAGCGCCACCAGCTCCTGCTGCATGCGAATGCGCGTCAGTGAGTCGAGTTTGCCCAACGGCTCATCAAGGATCAGCAGTCGTGGATGATTAACCAGCGCCCGCGCCAGCGCAGCGCGCTGCGCCATGCCCCCCGACAGCTGGTGCGGCCAGGCACTGGCAAACTGGCTGAGTCCCACTTTGTCCAGGATCGCGTCAATGCGCTTGCACCCTTCCGCCGTCAGTTTGCCGCGGGTTTCCAGCCCGATAGCGACGTTGCGCCAGACGCTGCGCCACGGATAAAGGGTCGGATCCTGAAACACCACCACCCGACTGGGGTCAGGCCCGTTTAGCGTCTGTCCGTCTTCGCTAATTTGCCCGGCGCTGGGCTGGTCCAGACCGGCAACCAGCCGGAGAAGTGTCGATTTACCACAGCCCGACGGTCCAAGCAGCGCCACAAACTCACCGGGCTGCACCGTCAGAGAGACATTATCCAGTACCTGCAGGATTTTCCCCTGCAGATAAAAGGCATGGCTGACGTTATTAATGTTTAGCGCCAGTCCGGCAGCGGGATTCAGAGTTTCGGCCAGTGACATATTTCACCTTGATCTGTCAGACATTGTTGTTCAAATATTCCGCGTTAAGCGCAAAAGGTAAATAAACAATTGCGGCAAAGTTAATCCAGAAAACAAATATAACTGATAGCGTCCAAAGGCACGGGCGGCATAAATGCCGCCCCTACATAATTTTTTCTGAAACATCGTTGGGGCGCCATTAATCGATAATGAATTTATTAATGCACTATTGTTATTTCACCGTGATATCGAAGACTGCAACAGTAAGGAATAATTCATCCAGCAGGGAGATAATAATGGCCGGACATTCACGACGCTCTTTTATTCATAAACTGGGATTAATTGGGGCGGGCTTCAGCCTCTGCTCCACGCTGCCGGCCTGGGCCGAAACAGCGGCTACCGCTGACGGTCAGCTGACCACTGTCCGACTTGCCTGGGGACAGACGGCGGTATGTCAGGCGCCGATTTCCGTTGCGCTAAAACAGGGCTTTTTTAAAAAATATGGCCTGAATGTGGAACCGGTGAATTTTAGCGGCCCCACCGATGCCCTGCTGCAGGCGATCGCCACCGGCCAGGCCGATGGCGGAATTGGCATGGCGCTGCGCTGGCTGAAGCCGCTGGAACAGGGTTTCGATGTCGATCTCACCGTCGGTACCCATGGCGGCTGTATGCGCCTGCTGGCGCCAAAAAATGCCGGCATCAACAGCGTACGTGACCTGGTGGGCAAAAGTGTGGCGGTAACCGATCAGGCCAGTCCCATCCGCAACTTCTTTGCCATTCAGTTAGCCAGACAGGGTATCGATCCGGATAAACAGGTCAACTGGGTGCAATATCCGGCCGATCTGTTTGGTGAAGCGTTACGCAAAGGCGAGGTACAGGCGCTGGCCACCGACGATCCACAAGGCTGGTTGATCAAAAACCATAACGACCTGCTCGAAGTCGATAACAACCTGAATGGCGAATACCGAAATCTGACCTGCTGCGTACTGGGGCTGCGCGGCTCGCTGGTGCGTGATAATCCCAACGTCGCCACGGCCATCAGCCAGGCGATTGTCGATGCCCAGCAATGGACCGCCGACCATCCGGCGGAAACGGCAAAAATCTTCGCCCCCTTTGTCCCCGGCCAGGTGCCGATTGCGGATATTACCGCCATGCTCAGTGAACATACTCACCACCATCACTCCACCGGCGAGCAGCTGCGCAAAGAAGTGGCGCTGTATGTTGATCAGCTGAAAACCATTAACGTTATCCGTCCTGATACTGACGCCCGACGCTTTGCCGAGCACTATGTACCGGACCTGCTGTCGGCGCCGCAGCACCACCCTATGGCCTGAGAAGGAGGCGAAATGTCCAGTGATGCCCTTGCACCTCTGAATCCGGTTGCCCGCCGCCCGGCAGCGACACTAACGCCAGCGCTGCTGCTGGCGATCGTCGCCTGGTGGGCGCTGGTCGCATTAATGATGGTCTGGCCAGATAAACCCGTGGGGTTTGCCGCGCCGCGGTTTGTGGCGGAAACGCATCGGCTGTTTGTCATCCTCGCTGCAGCCCTGACGGTTGCCGCGCTGCTCAGCAGGCTGCTGACATGGCGTCTGCTGCTGGAGCCACTGCAACTGGCGGCGCGCTGGCTGGTCGCGCTGGCGCTGCTGATTGCCCTGTGGGAAACGGTAACGGCAAAACTGGCGCTGCTTCCGGCCCCTTTCTTTGCCCCGCCCCGTGCGCTGATTGAAGCCTGGGCGACTGACTGGTTTCGCCTTGGCGACAGTGTGCTGAACTCTCTCAGACTACTGGCGCTCGGCTTTCTGTTTGGCAGCCTGAGCGGTTTTGCCACCGGCGTGGCCATTGGCTGGTCGCGCGGGCTGGGCTACTGGGTGCATCCGCTGCTGCGCTTTTTAGGTCCGGTGCCCTCCACCGCGCTGCTGCCGCTGTCGCTCTATTTCTTCCCCTCCAGCTTCTCTGCCGCCGTTTTCCTGATTGCGCTGGCGACCTGGTTTCCGGTGACGGTACTGACCTGGTCAGGCGTCAGTAGCGTGGATAATCGCTATTACGACGTTGCCAGAACCCTCGGCGCCAGTAATCTGTTTCTGATTGTGCGCGTCGCGGTTCCGGCCTCCCTGCCGCATGTTTTTGTCGGGCTGTTTATGGGGCTGGGCGCGTCCTTTTCGGTACTGGTCGCCGCTGAAATGATGGGAGTAAAATCCGGACTCGGATGGTATCTGCAGTGGGCGCAAGGATGGGCGGCCTATGCCAATATGTATGGCGCGCTCATTGTCATGGCGCTGCTGTTCTCATCACTGATCACGCTGTTATTTGCCCTGCGCGACCGTATGCTGAAATGGCAGCAAAATGCGGTGAAGTGGTAAATATGCCATCAGCGGCGATAAGGCTGCCGATCGCCGCGGCGCCACGGGCGGTGCTGGCGTGGTGCAGCATTTTTGCTGCACCACGCACAAAAACCTTTCATCGCCGACCCGCGCGCTGCAACGCCACTAAAGCTCGCTCAACCGATGCCGATAGTAACAGTGAATATCCCCTCACTATACTTTCGACAGAGGCTAATAATGAAATTCAGATTCGTGACATTTGTGGTCACCTGCTGTGCGCTCCTCACGGCATGCGCATCCAGTAACCAGCAGAATGATAGTTTTGCCTCCGCCAATGAGGCGGCGATCAGCTGCACCCGGCAGTTGCAGGTTGCAAACCAATATAATACCGGTAAGAAAATACTGGCGCCAATTCTGTATGTTAATCGCCAGTTTAACCATAGCGATGATAAAGCCGTAAGCCAGACCAGCTACCGGGCGATCCCCTATTTTGAGGCCACCTCAGTGGACAGAGGCTCGCCTGGCAGCGCCTGGCGTAACTGCATGGTACGCAACAATGTGAAGGCTGCGAGCTGGAGCTGAGTGGTTCGCCAAATGACAGACAGGCCGCAAACGCGTGGCCTGCCTGCAATCCTAGCTGCGCGGGCTGACATCAAAGGTAAAGTACTTTTTGTTCAGTTTGCTGAACGTGCCATCGGCTTTGATTTCGGCTATCGCCTTATCGATTTTTTCTTTTAATTTATCATCGCCCTGGCGCAGTCCAAAACCGGTGCCTTTTCCAAACAGATCATTGTCGCGCACTTCCTCACCATTTAATTCAAAACCGGCGCCCTGCGGTTTACTGAGAAAAGAGAGGGTCGCCGAAGTGGCGTCATCAAGGGTGGCATCAAGTCTGCCAAGCGCCAAATCGGCGTAGATTTGATCGGATGATGCATAGGCGACAATATTAACGCCTTTATTCTGCCAGTGTTTATGGGCATAGGTTTCAAATACCGAGCCCTGTTGTACGCCAACCTGCTTGCCGGTTAAATCATCCGCACCTGACGACAGTCCGGAATTTTTATGGGTAATCAGATAAGCCGGTGTGGTGAATAGCGGTGCGGAGAAATCAATCGATTTTTTTCTTTCATCATTAATCGATAGCGATGACAGGATGGCGTCAAACTTACGCGCCTTCAGCGCCGGTATCAGACCGTCAAAGCTATTCTCAACAAATACACATTTCCGCTGCATTTTCGCACACACTGCTTTACCGATATCAACATCAAAACCAACAATTTCACCCTGAGCATTTTTATATTCGAATGGCGGAAAAGTGGGATCAATACCCAGTTTTAATATCGTGGCGGCGCCTGCGGCAAACACATTAAAACTCATTAACGCTAAAATAATTCCCAGGGGTATTTTTTTCATTACATCACCTTTTTAAATAATCATTATCTGGTCATGAATCTTCCCGGACGAAATGAGGCCAGCATCGGATGCGGCTTGCCGGTAATGATTTCCTGGCTTAGCAACTCGCCGATGATCAATGAAAGCGTTGCGCCTGAATGGGTAAAAGCAAGGTAAATTCCCGGTAGTGGTTCCAGTTCCCCGAGAACCGGGAAGCCATCAGCCGGAACCGGTTTCCAGCCGGCTTTATAACTGGCCAGCGACAGCGCGCCAGAAGTGCTCAGGATCTGATCGGCGGCGGCGAGGAGCTCATTAATCACCGCATCCGGAACCGAGAAGTTACCCGCGGCATCCGGTTTAATCTCGTCGGTATACCAGCTATGGTCTACCGCCAGCGCCTTACCAGGATGCGGTCGCATCGCCACCCGCGGGGTATTCAGCACTACTGCCGGACGCTGATCAACCGGATCGGTAATCGCCAGCATGGATAATACCGAGCCATCCGGCAAATCGACACCTAACTCCGCTAACAACCTGACGGTTGAGGCGCCGCAGGCGAGTAAAACTTTATCACAGAGAAATTCGCCATTATTCTGCGAGTGAACCCCGGTAACGCCCTGCTGCGCATCATAGAGCGGCACGGTTTTGCCGGCATTCTCAATCAGGGTTCCGCCGAGATGCGTAAACTCCGCAATACAGTGCGCAATAAAATCCGGCAGGTTGACCCAGCCTTCGCCAGGATTAGATATTGCCGGCTCGATAACTGCCGCCGGGGTAATCGCCTGGTCGAGATCGGCAACCTGCTGCGCGGAGAGCAACTGCGCGTCATAGCCGCGGGCGCTCTCTGCCGTATACCATTGCCGCACTTCATTATTATTATCTGACCAGTACACCCCGCCATCAAATTTCAACCAACTCAATTCGGGATGGTTACAGTACAGCGTACGGAAGCGGTCGATGCCCGCCATGCGCAGTTGATAATAATCCGCCGGCCAGAGACCCGAAGCGTTTAACCATGAGAGTGAACGACCGGAAGCGCCGGAAGCTAATTCTGCTTCGGTAAACAGCTGCACCTTTGCACCGCCACGTGCGAGGTGCAATGCAGAGGAAACCCCGATAACGCCACCACCAATAACTGCGACATTCATAGTTGCAATCCCTGATATTAACCAGCCATGTGAAAGTTGTTAACAATAAGCACAACTTCCAGGATGCGGGTAATACCATTAGCTTATGATATATAGCTATTTTTGCGACTTATCATCTCGCTGGCCGCCATCATTTTGTCCCGGCGCTGGCATAATGGCGGCAGCCAATCCGCGGCGTTTACCGGCTGGCGGCAGTGTCCGTTTCTAAACGCTGACGGCGGCGCAAATGAGGAAATAACTTCATCCAGACCGCGACTACCACCAGGGTACCGACCCCGCCTAATACGGCGGCAGGTACCGCGCCCATCAACGCCGCCAGTAAACCAGATTCGAACTCACCCAACTGATTTGAGGTATTGATAAAAATACCATTAACCGCATTAACGCGCCCACGCATCGCGTCAGGCGTATCCAGCTGAACCAGCGCGCCGCGGATCACCATGCTGATCATATCGAAGCCGCCGAGGGCGGCCAGCGCCAGCAGTGAAAGCCATAGCTGGCTGGAGAGAGCAAATACCAGCGTGGCGAAACCGAAGCCGGCGACCGAGCCAAACATAATCATGCCGACATTTTTTTCCAGCTTATGACGACTCAGCCAGATACCCACCAGCAAAGCGCCGACCGACGGCGCCCCGCGCAGCATCCCCAGGCCCCACGGGCCGGTGTGCAAAATATCTTTGGCGAAAATCGGCAGCAATGCCGTTGCCCCGCCGAGCAGCACCGCAAACAGATCGAGGGAAATCACGCCCAGGATATCGCGACGGGCGCGGATAAATCCCACCCCGGCGAACAGCGTTTTCAGGGTGGCGGGCAGGCGCGGCTGCGGCGGTCTGACATAGCGAATGCGGCTAACCATAATAATCGACAGCAGGTAAAACGCGGCGGCGACGCCATACACCACATCAGGCCCGGCGACATATAAAAACCCGCCAAGGGTGGGGCCGATAATCACTGCCGCCTGGCCACCGACCGCATTAGCGGCAGTGGCGCGCGCCAGCACGTCGGGCGGCACCAGTGACGGCAGCATCGATTGCATCGCCGGTCCTTCCAGCGCTTTGGCCAGCGAAATCAGAAAGACCAGCCCCCAAAGCGCATTTTTATCCGACCACTGATAAAACGTCAGCAGGATAAGCGCGACCAGCGCGCCCCACTCCAGTATCTGACCAAAGAGTGCGATGCGCCGGCGATCATATTGATCGGCTAAATGTCCGGCCGGTAACGCCAGCAATACTGACGGCAGGAATTGCATCAGGCCAATCATACCGAGCGCCATGGCACTGTTGGTAAGAGCATAGATTTGCCAGCTTACCGCCACCGAAAACATCTGAAAACCAAACGAAGAACAGGTGCGCGCCAGCCAGAATGCGACAAAAGCGCGATGTCGCAGCAACGAACTGCCGGTTGCTGTTGCCAGTGGAACCATATGCCATCCCTATATTTTATTGTCAGGCGCACTGCGCCAGCGTCGACCTGCAGTCGATCGATTATTGACGGCCTGCCGCCGTTATCAACCCCTTGCCGGATTGATATTGCATGATTTTTTCAGCTAACTGAAGTCATTACCGGATTGCGAATTTTAAACGAGACCTTTTCCGGATGATTGACCGATACCAGATATTCCACCGGGCTGCCCTGAGTATCGGTGATCACTCCGCGGTAGACCAGCGCCGGCGTGTCGGGCGGCACCTGCAACAAGGTATATTCTTCTTCACTCATGGTGGCGATTTTGATGGTGCCTTCATCCGAGGCGATATGAATATGGTAAAGACCGCTTAACAGCTTATACAGCGAGCCGTGTTGCTCAAGCATGCTGGCGGTCAGCCCCGGTACCCGATGCAGCGGCAGGTAGCTGGTTTCCAGACAAAATGGCGACGCATCGGCAAAGCGTAAACGTTTCATCATAACAATCGGGTCGCCAGCTTCAATATGCAGCAACCGGGCAATGCGCACGCTGGCGCTGGCATGCTGAAAATAGAGCAGATGGCTGCCGGGTATCGCCCCATTGACTTCGGTGATCTGACTGATGCCCTGCTCCACCGGGCTGGTCAGTGGCCGCTCAATGACCGTTTGCCGAATCCAGGTTCCCTGATTGCCGCGGCGCTCCAGGATCCCGGCGTCAACCAGCTCCGCCAGAATCTTGCGCAGCGTCATGCGGCTGAGGCCGATCATCGCCACCAGTTCACGTTCCGCCGGGATCTGATCGCCGGTATTGAACTCCGCGGTGCCAAGCAGCGCCAGAATCTTCTTCTTTGCTTCCAGATAGGATTTCCGCGGGCGTCGTTGCCCACTGCTTTGATCGCTCATGGTCTATTTAACTGGTTATCCGTGTCGGTCTGAAACGCAGATGGTCTAATTTAATCGTTGGTAAATCAAGCCTTTTTTTTGCCCGATCGCGACGTCACCGTGATGGTGCAAACAGACCATAAAATGCAATAACTAATTGTTTTATAAAATTTTTCATAAATAGATTGCGGATGGTCGCGGCTGCAGATATATATTTATGGTCTATTTAATGGTTAGGTTACAGGGGTAAACAATGAAACTGTCAATGTCGAGGTTGTGTCTGAGTTTTGCCTGCCTTGCTTCCGCTGCGGCGATGGGTGCGGAAAAACAAATCCGTTTTGGTACCGATCCTACTTTCCCCCCGTTTGAGTCCCGTTCCGCCAGCGGTGAACTACAGGGGTTTGATATTGATCTTGGCAATGCTATCTGTGCTCATCTGCAGGCGAAATGCATCTGGACCGAAAACACCTTTGATGGCCTGATCCCGGCGCTGAAGGCGCGTAAGTTTGACGCCATTCTGTCGTCGTTATCGATCACGGATGAAAGAAAGAAATCCATCGATTTCAGTGACAAGCTCTTTAATACCCCGGCGTATCTGGTCGCCGCCAAAGGCAGCGCCCTTACTGCCGCGCCGGCGACACTGCAGGGTAAGCATATCGGTGTTCAGCAGGGATCGGTTTTTGAGGTTTACGCGCTTAAACACTGGCGTCCGGCTGGCGCTGAAGTGATCTCCTATCCAAGTGCCGATGCGGTCTATGCCGATCTGGTCGCCGGTCGTCTCGATGCCACCCTTGATGATGCCACGGTGGTTACCCAGTCGCTGCTCAGTCGCCCCCAGGGCAAGGGATTCACCCTTATCGAGCAGGTTAAAGACGAGGCTATTTTTGGCCCGGGCACCGGCATCGGCGTGCGCAAAGGTGACGAGGTTACCTTAGCGCAGTTTAACCAGGCTATAAGTGCCATTCGTGCCGATGGCACCTATGACCGGCTGGCAAAAAAATACTTTAATTTCAATATTTATGGTGATTAAGCAATGAAAGCAGCAACGGCAATGGCCACCCTGATTGAGCAACATTTTAGCGCTGACAATCCGCTGCGCCAGGTAGTTCTGGTGGCCTGTGGCGGTTCACTGGTCGATATGTATCCGGCGCACTATTTTCTTAACCGCGAATCCGCGCAGTTGCACAGTTATATGATGACCGCCAATGAGTTTGTCTATGCGCCGCCAAAAACGCTGGGTAAACAGACCCTGACGATTGTCTGCTCACACGGCGGCAATACGCCGGAATCAGTTGCCGCCGCGCGACTGGCGCGTGAGCATGGCAGTGTAACCATTACGTTAACCCATAACCCGGAAGCCGGACTGCTTAACTGGTCGAATCATAATGTGCTGTATGAATGGGGTGGCGAAAGTCAGGTCACCAACAACCCGATGGCGCAAATTCTGAGCTACTGCGTCGAAGCGGTCGAACAGACGGAAGGCTTTGCCGGTTACGCTGATTTCCAGCACGGACTGGCGCAGATTGATGGCATTATTGCCCGCGCCTGTCAGCAAACTCTGCCGCGCAGCGCTGATTTTGCCGCCCGCTTTCAGCACGAATCGTTATTCTATGTGCTGTCCAGCGGCGCGTCCTACGGACATGCCTATGGGTTCGCCATCTGCTCACTGATGGAAATGCAGTGGCTAAATGCCGCCAGTATTCATAGTGGTGAATTCTTCCACGGGCCTTTTGAGGTGACGGATGAAACCACACCGTGGCTGGTAATGGTCAATGAAGGACAGACCCGTCCGCTGGATGAACGCGTAGTCGCATTCCTGCAACGCTATGCCAAAAAAATTGAAATTATCGATGCGCGCGAACTGGGCCTGCAACAGATCGCCGCTAACGTTGTTGATTATTTTAATCCGGTTCTGTTCTATAGCGTGATGTGCACCTATCGTTCCGCCCTGGCCGGGATCCGTCATCACCCGCTGGAAACCCGCCGTTATATGGGCAAAACGCATTATTGAGGTTAAAAATGAAAGTGTTAGGCGCAGGTGATAATGTCATTGATCGCTACTGTCATGCCGGAGTGGGCTATCCGGGAGGAAATGCCGTTAACTTTAGCGTTTATGCCGCCATGCTGGGGGTTAACGCCGCCTATCAGGGGATCTTTGCCGACGATCGGGCCGCAGAACATCTGAAAAAGGTGTTAACGGCCCGGCAGATTGATATCAGCCACTGCCTTACGGTGGCGGGCGAAAGCGGCTATGCCAGCCTGACCATCAATGATGGCGAGCGTATTTTCCTCGAGTCGAACGCCGGCGGCGTCCGTCAGAGCACCGCGATGGATTTTATGCTCGCAACCCGCGACTGGCTGGCGGAATTTGCCCTGATCCATACCAGCGCTTATAGCTATATCGATCATCTGCTGCCGGCGCTTTCGACCCTGCCAGGGAAATTATCGTATGATTTTTCAGATGATTTTTTACCCGGGCAGGCGCTGCCGCTGTGCAAATGGCTGGACTATGCGTTTTTCTCCTGCGCCGGTAAAAGCCTGCGGGAAACGCAACATCTGCTGACAGCGGCGCAGGCGCAGGGATGCCCGCTGGTGGTGGCCACCCGTGGCGTTGACGGCGCGATTCTGTTTGATGGTGTTCACTGGCACGAGGTGAAACCGGTGGCTATCAGGCCGGTTGATACCTTAGGCGCCGGCGATGGCTTTATCACCGCATTTCTGCTGGCGCATTTGCAACATAAAACACTGAGCGCGAGTCTTGATGCCGCTGCGGTTTTCGCCAGTGAGATTTGCGCCCTGCATGGCGCCTTCGGCGAACCGCTGGCGTTATAACTCTCCCTCTTTTCCACGGGAGCCATTGATGGCTCCCCTGCCTCTTTCCCCCCCTCCGCCCCCCTAAACTAATGTCAGCGACGGCCGATAACTGATTTGATTGATTACGTGTTATCTCCATCGTCCACAACGGGTAAGGCAGAGGAACAAATAATGATAACAAGTATAGGATCCCGATTACGCAACGTACGCATCTCATACAAGCTGTCAATCGGGTTCGGTCTGGTGTTGTTTCTGGTGGCGCTGGCTACCATGCTCAGCATCGGCAGATTTAAAGCCATTCGCACCGTGTATGAAAAAACCAACCTGGTGTATGACATCAATATTGAAGTGTTTCAGGCCAAAATAAACCGTCTTAAATATCTGTATAATGGTGACGAGAAATCGGGCAAGGTGATGTCGGATTTTGTCACCCACGCCTCGCAACTCACCGGGCAGGCCAGTCAGCTCGACTGGGCGCCGGCGCAAAAGCAAATTATTGAAGATATTGCCGGTCATCTGAACAGTTTCCAGAGCAGCATCGGCGCCATGACCGCCGCTACGGTGAAATTAGCCGCGCTGCGTACGCAGCTAAACAACTTTAACGATCAGGATCTGTCAGCCAGTTATCGTCTGCTGATTAGCGACCAGGCGACAACCAGCAAAGTATTTGCTCAGCTGCTGGCAATCAGCCAAATCCGCGAAGAAGCCTATGTCCTCAGTTTCAGCGCCAATCCCGCACTGCGCAAGGTGTTAGAGAGTCATTTTGCCAGCGCGCAAAGCGCGATGGCAGAGCTGTTGTCGCAACTGCCCGTCGCCAGCCAGAACGCGCTGAAAGCGCTGTGGGATAATGCGGTCAGCTATAAGCAGCTGAGTGAAGAGTATGATGCCACTTATGCCCAATTACGCGCCGCAGAAGATTTAGTGAAAACCGCCGGTGATAAGAGCAGCGCCGCGGTGAAACAAATTATGGCGTTAGTTAAAGTCGAAAATGATGAACTGGCTTTTGGCTCCGCCAATATCATGTTAATCATGGGCGCACTGGCGATCCTGTTTGGCGTTATTGTCGCCTGGTCGATCATTCGACAGATTACCCGTCCGGTACGGCAGAACCTGGCCCTCGCTGAACGTATCGCCAGCGGCGATCTCAGCTCTGATTTTACCACCAACAGCAGTGATGAATTAGGCCAGCTGACGACAGCCATGGGGCGAATGAATGAACGCCTGCGCAGCGTGATTGGCGATGTGCGTAACAGCGTGGTCACCGTTTCTCACGCCGCCAGCACCATTAACAGCGGCAATACCGACCTGTCATCAAGGACCGAACAGCAGGCCGCTGCCGTAGTCCAGACTGCCGCCAGCATGGAGCAGTTAACCTCTACGGTGAAAAACAACGCCGATAATGCGCGTCACGCCAGCGAAATTGCCGCCCAGGCATCCAAAACCGCTATTGATGGCGGTACGGCGGTGCGTGATGTGGTGAAAACCATGGGTGATATTTCCGCCAGTTCGAAGAAAATTGCCGATATCACCGCCGTGATTAACAGTATTGCTTTTCAGACCAATATCCTCGCGCTGAATGCCGCCGTTGAAGCCGCTCGCGCCGGTGAGCAGGGACGTGGCTTTGCGGTGGTCGCCAGTGAAGTGCGCAATTTGTCACAGCGCAGTTCGCAGGCGGCGAAAGATATTGCCCAGTTAATCAACGAATCCGTTACCCGTATTGATAACGGCAACGCGCTGGTGGCCCATGCCGGTAACACCATGGAAAACGTGGTCAGCGCAATTACACGGGTTAACGATATTATGGGAGAAATTTCTACCGCGTCAGAAGAGCAGAGCCTCGGTATTGCGCAGATTGCCCGCGCGATCAGTGAGCTGGACACCACCACGCAGCAAAATGCCTCACTGGTGCTGGCCTCGTCCGTATCGGCGAATAGTCTGGAAGAACAGGCGGTACTGCTGGAAAATCTGGTGAATCATTTCCGGCTGGAAAAAAACGCGCATTAATCACCGCAGAGAATGCAGCTAACAGGACGCCCGGCATGCCGGGCGTCTTTTTTTTAATCGCGTTTTTTCTGCCGGTGCGTGAGCAAATAAAACGCCGGGATCACCAGCATTGATAATAATGGCGCGCTGACCATGCCGCCAATCATCGGCGCGGCAATGCGCTGCATGACCTCAGAGCCGCTGCCGCCGCCCCACATAATCGGCAACAGCCCGGCATAGCGCAATAATGTGACGCCAGCGCCAGTTGAGCGCTAAATAATAGCCAGCACGATACGGAAAGAAGGATGGCTCGCCGCTTCTTTCTGCGCATCAGTGATATGACAATATTTATTAAGCGTCTGAATATCTGGCGTCACCTGCTTAAATCCCCAATGAATTATAGGCACAGTTATTTTTTTAAGAAAAATTCCCGCTAATTCTTTTCAAAAACTTAAAAACGGAAATGATGAATAAAAACAGCAACCAACCTATTCTTTCGCTACTGCCTACTACCTGAGGAGTTTGCCATGAACACTATCCTGATCACCGGATGCTCGTCCGGGTTCGGTCTTGAGACCGCCCGCTACTTTCTTGGGGTCCGCTTGGAAAACGGAAAATATCCTACGCTAAGACATCTTCTCGAGCTGGGGCAGATTTGAGCGCGAAGTAGACGTGCCGTTTTAACACCCTTCGCTTGCGTCTTTTTATGTTTCGGCTTTACGCTAGCGTATCTTTTGGTTATTCATTCTGGCTTATCCGATGTCAACCGTGATTTCTACCGAATCTTTTAGCAGTATCGTCCACTTTGTGACGGCCGCAAATTCTGGCAGTTTTACCGAAGCGGCTGAACAACTGGGCATATCGAAATCGACAATAGGCAAGAGTATTCAGCGGCTTGAGCACAATCTCGGTGTTACCTTATTTCATCGCACAACGCGTAAAATCAGCCTGACCACCGAAGGGGAAGCATATCTGGCAAGCTGCCAGAGCGCGCTTCAAACCCTGCAGATGGCAGAAATGGCGCTGCGTTCAAAGCTCACGGAACCTTCCGGTACAGTCAGGATAGATCTGCCTGCCGCATTTGGCCGCTCGGTGATGATGCCGGTGCTGATGGATATGACAAAACGCTATCCGTATCTGAAGCTGACCATCACTTTCAATGATCGTATTATTGATCCGCTTGATGTTGGTTTTGACCTCGCTATCCGTTTTGGTCCGGTGAAAGACACCACCGACCTCATCGCCCGTAAACTGAATAATCAACATCTGATTATCTGTGCCTCTCCCGCCTATATCTCTAATTTCGGCACGCCTGAAACGCTGGCCGAACTGGCTAATCACCGCTGTATTCTCGCCTGGCGGGGGGGAGCCCCACTCAGCTGGTTGATACGCGATGAAAACGGAAAGGACATAAGATTCAAACCTGCACCTTTTCATCAAATCAGCGATGGCGACGCAATGATCGATGCCTGTATTGCCGGAGCTGGCCTGATACAGTTTCCTGAAGCGCTTTTGCGACCCCATATCCAGACTGGAAAGCTGGTGCCACTGCTTGCAACCTGCAATCCTGCCCCCACCGAACTCAACGTGATATGGCCGCGAGCGCGCCATCTGCTGCCCGGAGTACGCTTTATCATTGATGAGTTGATTACGCTTGCTGCAAAAAACGCATTCGAATGATTGTAGAACTCAGTTCTACACTCTGTCCTCTTTTAGCCTGTTTATCGACTTCTGTTATCAGCGTAGGATTTCTTCATGGTCAGATAATCTGACAATTCGTCCACTTATGAAGGGGTTCTGCCATGCCAGTAGTTAATATCCAGATGTTCGAAGGCCGTGATGATGCTAAACCTGCTATCGCAAAAGCAGTCACAGAAGCTATCGCAACACATGCCAAAGTGGATCCACAGTACGTCTATGTCATTTTTAACGACGTAACTACCGACAACTGGGCAATTTCAGGTGAGATTTTTTCTGAGACACTGAAAAAATCGGGTTAACAGTTCCTGCTCCTGATTCGTACCTGCCGTTATGTTTCCGCGCGTAACGGCATCATCCTCTTGCGGAGAACATCCTGTTCCTGCTTGCTGGTTCACCTGCCCCCACAGTTCTGGAGATTACGATGAAAAATGAAATCACCTGTGTGTTTAACCTGTCCGTCAATGACGGAAAACTCCCGGCATTTAAAGAGTTAGTTTCACGCGTGGTAGAAGCCACCAGTAAAGAACCAGGTACGTTAAGTTACGTTTACAGTGTCAGTGAAGATCAGCAAAAAGCACATATTGTTGAGCGATATCGTCAACAAGACCTGGTGAGCCATGTTGACCACACGTTTGCACCTTTCGCCGAAACCTTTCTCTCTTTAGTCAACATCACCGGCCTGACAGTTTACGGTGAACCTGATGATGAAATCCGTAAACGGTTAGACCCCTTTGGGGCCGTGTATATGAAACCTTTCGATGGATTTACTCGCTAGTTTTACAACTTAAATGATTAAAGACTTCCCTATGAAACTTTATATCTACGACCACTGCCCGTTCTGCGTACGTTCACGCATGATCTTTGGCCTGAAAGATGTTGCATGTGAAATCATCACGTTGCCAAATGATGATGAAGAAACACCTGTGAGCCTTATTGGAAAAAAAATGCTCCCCATACTGGTCACTGAAAGCCATGATGCGATCGGTGAGAGTATGGACATCGTCAAATATATTGATGAAACCTACGGAACGCCTGTATTAACAGTATCTGATGATTCAGCCATAGAAGCCTGGATGGAAGACGCTACGAATGTGATTTTTCCGCTGGCAATCCCCCGCTGGGCAAGTTCTGACTTTGAAGAGTTCCGTCAGGATGCGGCGATGCAATATTTTCTTCAGAAGAAAGAAGCCTTTTTTGGCCCCTTTTCGCGCTTGCTGGATCAAACCGAAACGATGGTTACTGAGATAAACGCAAAACTTGAGATTCTTGATAGTTTGTTAGTGCGGCAAGAGAGAGTGACCGGGCATTTCTCCCTCACCGATATTCGCCTTTTCCCGCTGCTGCGCTCGCTATCTATTGTTAAAGGGATCTACTGGCCGCCACGGGTTCATGAATCGATGAAAGAGATGGCCGAGAGATCGCGGGTTAATCTCAATGACAATATTGCTATCTGAATCCGCACCAGCCAGAGTTTCTGGTACAAGCTTAGAAGCTTTTAATCTAATCAGTCAGGAGGTTGTTAATGAAGAAAATTGGCGCAAGCCTTATCGCATTTTGCATGTTTTCAGTTACGGTTCAGGCAGCCCCGATTCAGCCAAATCAACCTTTACACTGGTTCGGAGAGCAGCCAAACAGCTACCGGAGCTCAACGCCTTACGGTAACAACGCAAAAGCCGGACATTATGTGCAGTCTGGCGACGCAAAAATTTATTATGAAGTCTATGGTTCCGGCAAACCCGTAGTGCTGTTGCACGGGGGGATTGTCGGTTCCATGGCTGAGATGGGCGAATTTGCCGACAAACTTAAAGACAACCATCTCGTGATAATGGTGAACACACGTGGACACGGAAAATCTGATGTTGGTAACGTCCCGCCGAGCTATAAACAAAAAGCAAAAGACCTGCATGAAGTACTTTCGGCCGTAAACATTTCAAAAGCTGATGTAATCGGTTTTAGCGATGGCGCCTATACGGGCTACCAGTTTGCCGCAGATTATCCGCAGAAAATCAATAAACTTGTTGCGATTGGTGCAGGTGAATGGGCAAAAGGCTTTGTTCAGGGTGGGCGTAAAGATCGTAATACCCCCTTACAGTCCGTTATCGACCTCGATCCCCGATACTGGGCAGAGCAAGCTGAAATACGACCACAGCATGACAAAATCACCGAATGGTATAAACAAGCTAACCAACAATACGACCAGACTACTGTAGGTAAGTCACTGTTCCAGGCTATCCATGCTCCAGTGCTTGTTCTGGCAGGTGAAAAAGATATGAATGCGCCACTCGATACTGTGATCGCTGCCTACAAAATGCTGCCAAATGCCCAGCTCGCAATTATTCCCGGAGCTCCGCATCCGGCTTTCGCTGTCAATTTTGATGCAGTCTGGGCGAATATCGCGCCTTTTCTGGGAAGCAAATAAGGTTTCTGGCAGTATTACTGGATGCCTGTCCGCTTCACGCGCATAATAACGTTGTCGTTTGAGCGCGAGCTATAGTGAAATGAGCCAATCTGACAATATACAGGAATTTACCATGTCATCACTGATACAGCCGCTTTTGCAACCAGAAGATTTCATTCTTTCCGGAGTCAGCCTCGAAAGATGCTTATACCAGCATTATCCGGCTTTTCGTATGACAATGCCGCGAGAGACCATCCAGGACCCGGAAAAAGAGAGTCTGACAGACAGGAATTTGATGGCCTGGCTGCCCCTTGATTTTTGTGACGGAGAAATTGAACTCTGGGTTGCCAGTGAACTCGTTCCTGAGGCTCCTGCCTATGCTCGTGGCTTTATAGGCGTGAGTTTCCGTATTAATGAACAAGGCCAGTTTGAAAGCATTTATTTGCGGCCAACAAACAGTCAGTCCGATGATCAGGTCAGACGAAACCATAGCGTACAATACGTGGCGTTCCCGGAATATCGATTTGATCGTCTCAGGCTTGAATCACCTGAGAAATATGAAACCTATGCTGAACTGGAGTTAGCTTGCTGGATGCATATGCGGATTGATGTAAAAGGAGAACGCGCAGTACTTTACCTGAATCATTCTGATAAGCCTGCTTTAATCGTCAATGACCTTAAACTGGGAGCAGATCAGCGTGGTGGCGTTGGCGTATGGCTTGAGTCGGGGACTGTGGCGTATTTCCGGGAGCTTACAATCCGTGGCGGATAAAAGGTATAGTAATCGGCGCTGTATTCCTTTTTGGGGATTTCCTGAGAGATCCTTAATCGAGTCAGAAAAGAGCAACAGTCTGTTTTATGTGTACATCACATAAGACAGACCTGCTTCTCTGTCGCAAACCTGGCAACCCCTGAAACCTGTTGGCCAAGATATTTTCAATATATTACCAACTTTAATCTCCAGTAACGAAACGTGTTTTACAGCTTCTCATAGTTTATTAGAATCCAATTCATACTCAGGCACATGTGTTTACTGTTAATCATACATAGTTTAATTGTTCATCACTTAAGGTTGGCTCTATTTTCAGGGGGAATATTGTTACTTATTTCAAACCTAACCCAACCTTGTTCAGTATATCCGATATGACATTCGAGGCGCGTACCACTAAGGGATCATTGCGCCGATCCGGGTGCTTTGCTATCCAAATGTCAAGGCTGAGCATAGGTTCATTTACCTCGAGCTTAACCAGCCGTTTATCGCTATCTGCAAGGAAGCATGGCAAACCTGCAACTCCCACGCCTGAACAAACCGTTTCATACTGATGACTGAGATCGGCCATCTCACATAAAACATGCTTTTCGCCTATTATTTTATCAAGCCACTGCTTATGTTCAAAATTGGTAACGCGTTCAGGATAGGCTATAAATTCCCAGGATTCTGGTGTCTTAAGATGGCTGTAACGACTTGCAGCATAAAGCGCAAAATCCATTTTTCCAATTTTCCTGATTATATCTGTATCTTTAACTCCAGGGGATAGTCTGATGGAAAGGTCTGCCTCAAGCCTGGACAGAGAAACAAAGTGGACATCACTTAAAATGGAGATAAGGACGCCAGATAGTTCCTGCGATAATTTCAACATGTTAGTAGCAAAAAAATGTCTGGCAAGAACGGGGGGTGCGGAAATAGCCAACTTCTCTCTTTTTTCTTTATTCGCAATCGACAGGCGCTTTATTTTAAACGTACAGGCTTCTATCTCAAGCGCTTCTGTAAGAATAATCTTTCCTTGTGCCGTCAACTTTGCCTCACGCGGGTGGCGCTCGATAAGTTTCAACCCAAGTTCAGCTTCGAGTGACATCAGACGGCGGCTTACCGTTGCCTGGTCAACCTCCAGAGCCTTAGCAGCCCCTGATAGGGTACCAGCTCTTACTACGGCAACGAAAAAACGAAGATTTTCCCAATTCATTTTGTATGCACTTTTGCATGGATATTGTGCATATTTTAATATTTATACATAGTCCTGCAAGTCCTATCATGACATTAGTTTTTTATTTCTGGATAGACATAATGTCAAAATACACCCCTTCGTTGATAGCCATACAGCTCGCCACCTGTATGGGATTCCTGGTGGTTCAACTGGATGTGAGCGTAGTCAATGTTGGCTTAGGCTCACTTAAAAATGCCTTCAATACCAACCTTACTGGTCTTCAGTGGGTGATTAACAGCTACGCATTGGTGTTTGCAGCATTGCTGATCATTGGTGGAGCCTTTGGGGATAAGTTCGGGGCGCGAAATATTTTTACCTGGGGATTCGCATTATTTACGGTGGGTTCCATCGGATGTGGCCTTGCCAATAGCCTGTCTTTGCTCATTGCCCTGAGAGGAGTTCAGGGTATGGGGGCAGCCCTGCTTGTGCCTACTTCTCTGACACTGATCAGACTGTCATTTATCGACCCGGGTATGAGAAGGACCGCAGTGGCAACCTGGGGAGCCTGTGGGGGGATAGCCTTAGCTGCGGGGCCAGTTTTGGGCGGCATGTTAATTCAGTATTTCGGATGGCGCAGCGTTTTCCTTATAAACGTGCCACTGGGCTTACTCGCGATTTTCCTGATTTTGCGTTCAGCACCGCCATCGCCACGGGTAGATAAAAAAGTCGATGGATTAGGCCAGGGAACGATTGCGGTAAGCATTGCGGCATTAACCTATGGATTAACTCAGTCAAGCTCTGAAGGATGGTCCCGGGGGCCTGTAGCCATGATGGCCGTTGCAGCGATATTTTTAGTGCTGTTCATCCAGGTTCAAAGACGCGTTGCGTCCCCTATGCTGCCCCCGCGCCTGGCTAAAAATAAAATTTTGGCCACCACAGCGCTCTGTGGTGCGGTAATCAATCTCACCTTTTATGGAACAGTCTTTGACCTGAGCATCTATTTCCAGAGCATTCTTCATTACGATGCAATCAAAACGGGACTATCTTTTATTCCTTTAACGGCTGTGCTGACAATATCTACAATGGTTTCCACACGAGTAGCAAAAAAAGTCAGCGATATCCGTATCATCACCACAGGCTTTAGTGTTCAGATAATTGGATTTATTTTGCTGTCACAGTTAACAGAGTCCAGTTCTTTATGGTTCATGAACAGTACTCTCATGATGGTCGGTATTGGTAGCGCAATGTCTGTACCTTCAATTACCAATTCTATGCTCTCTTCAGTATCTCTGGATGACGCGGGAATGGCTTCTGGCCTGATGGCATCTGCAAGGCAAATTGGTGGCGTTATTGGTGTGGGTTTGTTTGGTTCCATGATTGCCCACAGTGACCTGCGTTCATTTTCTACCGGTATGGCATATGGCATGTGGTTATCTGCGTTTTGTCTACTTATTTGCATAGGTATTAACACACTGGTATTGCATCGGGAAAAAGTCCAGGTAAAGACCTGAAAGGGAGGTAATGCAAGGTATTCGATATTTTTAAGTATTCATAAACATGTCGAAAATATTTTTTTACAGGTAATGAAAGTTCAACGAAAATATGGAGCGAATTATGTCTACTCATTCTAAAGAACAAGCCGACCAAACATCTGAGTTTGAATCAGAAGGTGTAAAATCGGAAGAACTGGTAAGTAGTGGCAGCGCATGGAACGGAAAAATTTATGAAAAATACCCGGAAGGTAAGCCGCATTTAACCGTCATGAAAATGCACTTTGAGCCGAATACC
The DNA here is from genome assembly GCF_047308185.1 of Pantoea sp. B65. Taxonomy (NCBI): domain Bacteria; kingdom Pseudomonadati; phylum Pseudomonadota; class Gammaproteobacteria; order Enterobacterales; family Erwiniaceae; genus Pantoea; species Pantoea sp. B65. The sequence goes on along the minus strand of NZ_JAHXPU010000045.1, from coordinate 477,769 downwards.
ACTTTGCCCTGGCACACTCACCCGATGCCTAATGTTGCCTATATTGTTTCTGGGTCTCTAACTATTGAAGACAAAGAAACGGGCGAAAGTCGGAAATTTACCGCAGGTGAAGCGTTTAACGAATCTGTTGATGATGTACATCGCGGTTTTACCACTGATGAACCGGTCGAAGTGATTATTACTTATGCAGGAGTTGAAGGGCAGGCGCTTTCAGAACCTTCTAATTCTTAATCTTAACTAAAGCATACTGTTATAGTATGCTTTTTATCTATAATATGATTTGTTATTCCTCTGATTAAACAATCTTCTAAATCATATATTGGAGTTAAATCCTGGTATTGATAATATATTTAAATATTAACACTACCAGGTTTGGGCTCATAGCAGACATTGATATTCAGTCGCGTTTGAGCAATGTTTATATTCATGGTTATCGCGATTCTACTTTTACCCGGAGTATAGTTTGCCGTGTTGTATTAAATTCACGGGCAACGGCACTCGTGCTCACTCCGGCATTAAGTCGTTCTGCTACTATGCGCTTTTTCTCATCGCTCAGGATTGGCGGGCGCCCAAAACGTTTTCCCGACGCTTTGGCACGGGCAATACCTGCATGGGTGCGCTCAAGCAAAAGGTCTCGCTCAAACTCAGCGACTGCAGAAATAACCTGCATCGTCATCTTTCCGGCCGGACTTGTAAGATCCACACCACCTAATGCAAGGCAATGAACACGGATTTCTGACGCGGTGAGCAACTCCACCGTTTTCCTGATATCCATCGCATTACGCCCTAGTCGATCAAGTTTTGTCACGATCAGAACGTCACCATTTTCCATTCGATCAAGTAACCTAATAAATCCGGGGCGCTCTCCTGCAGCCACCGAGCCGCTGATGTATTCCTCGATTAAACGCTGTGGTCTGATGGCAAAACCTGCCGCCTCAATTTCTCTGCGCTGGTTTTCAGTGTTTTGCTCCAGTGTGGACACGCGGCAATAGGCAAAAACTCGTGACATAGGGTTACTTACTGTACGAAATGGATGTACGGATTATAACACTTGTACGAAAATAATTTTACTAACTTTCGGACACGCTGTTTGACTGGTGTACGAAACCGACCGGTTTCGGTCAGTGTAAAGTGATAACAAAAATAAACTATATGCAGAGGAAGCATCTATGCCACGGAGACAAATACTCAGCAGTGAAGAAAAAGAACGCTTGTTGGTTGTGCCGGACGATGACGTTCTTCTGACGCGCATGTGCTTTTTGAATGAACATGACCTCGCGCTTATTAATAAACACCGCAGACCCGCAAATCGCCTGGGCTTTGCTGTTTTACTCTGCTATTTGCGAGGGCCAGGGTTTCCTCCAGACAAAAATATCTCCCCTCATGACGAAGTGGTTTCCCGGTTGGCAGCTCATTTGAAACTTCAGCCTGATTTGTGGGCTGAGTATGCTTCAAGAGAAGTCACCCGCTGGGAGCATCTGGCTGAACTCTACCGCTACCTGGAATTATCCCCCTTCAACCGGGTGCTGCAAAAAAACTGCATTCGCCACCTTCATCCCCACGCCATGCGGACAGACAAAGGTTTTTTGCTGGCGGAAGAAATGCTCTCCTGGCTCCACACTAATAATGTCATTTTCCCTTCTGTTGATGTCATCGAGCGAACTCTGGCCGAAGCAACAACGCTTGCAGACAGGGCAGTTTTTTCTGCGCTGACCGCGCAGCTTGAACCGAGGCATAAAGCGGCGCTGGACCGTCTGCTGGTATCTGAGGGTGAGCAACCCTCTAGGCTGGCCTGGCTGCTCCAGCCTCCCGGGAAAATTAATGGTAAGAATGTCCTGCAACATATCGACCGGTTAAACTCGATTGAGTCGCTGGCGCTACCTGACGGCATTGCGCTTTCCGTTCACCAGAACCGGCTCCTGAAACTCGCACGGGAAGGCAGGAAAATGAGTAGCCGTGATCTGGCAAAATTCACTGATGTTCGCCGTTATGCCTCGCTGGTTTGTGTCATATCAGAAGCCAGAGCCACCCTAACAGACGAAGTTATTGAGCTGCACGAGCGTATTCTGGGCAGTCTGTTCAGCAGGGCAAAACGCACGCAGGCCGAACGACTCCAGCAAACGGGAAAGCTGATTCAAAGTAAGCTGAAGCAATACGTTACCGTCGGGCAGGCATTGCTTAACGCCAGAGAGTCCGGTGAAGATCCCTGGGGCGCAATAGAAGACGTCCTTCCCTGGCAGGAATTCATCAACAGCGTGGAGGAGACGCGGTTCCTGTCACGTAAGGACAACTTCGACCCGTTGCATCTGATCACAGAAAAATATAGTACGCTGCGTAAATACGCCCCCCGGATGCTGGTCGCGTTGCAGTTCATGGCGGCACCCGCCGCAATGCAACTCAGTGACGCGCTTGATACCGTCAGAGAGATGTATCGAAAGCAACTCCGAAAAGTACCGTCTTCTGCGCCAACCGGGTTCATCCCGGAAAGCTGGAGAAAAGTGGTGATAACGCCCTCTGGCATTGATCGAAAATATTACGAATTTTGCGTGCTGAATGAACTGAAGGGAGCCTTACGTTCTGGTGACATCTGGGTAAAGGGATCTCGCCGCTACCGGAATTTCGATGATTATCTGATCCCATCAGGTGATTTTGAAAAATCACTCCTGAATAACCAGCTACCCCTTGCTATTCCGACCGACTAATACATCGAGAGCCGTATGACGCTTCTGGCATCGCGTCTGGAGGAAGTGAATGCGATGGCGCTGGCCGGTGATTTGCCCGATGTTGATATATCGGATAAAGGCGTGAAGATTACCCCACTGGACAACAGCGTCCCTTCAGCAGTATCCCCATTTGCCGATCTGGTTTATGGCATGCTGCCTCATCCTAAAATTACTGAAATGCTGGATGAAGTGGACGGCTGGACCGGTTTTACCCGCCATTTCACCCATCTCAAAAATCATCACGTCAGACCTAAAGACAGAAAGTTGTTACTGACCACCATACTGGCCGATGGCATCAATCTTGGGCTGACAAAAATGGCTGAATCCTGTCCTGGAACGACCAAATCGTCCCTTGAGGGCATTCAGGCCTGGTACATCAGAGATGAAACCTATTCAGCTGCTCTGGCCGAATTGGTCAATGCCCAGAAAAAGCGGCCTCTGGCTGCATTCTGGGGTGATGGGACAACATCATCGTCTGATGGGCAGAACTTTCGGGTAGGCAGCCATGGTCGATATGCGGGTCAGGTCAATCTGAAATACGGCCAGGAGCCCGGCGTGCAGATTTACACACATATTTCGGACCAGTACAGCCCGTTTTATACCAAAGTCATCAGTCGCGTGCGGGACTCAACACATGTACTTGATGGTCTGCTGTACCACGAAACTGATTTGGAAATTACAGAGCATTACACCGACACAGCAGGTTTCACTGAGCATGTTTTCGCGCTGATGCATCTGCTCGGATTCGCTTTTGCGCCAAGGATCCGGGATCTTCATGACAAGCGGCTGTTTATTCATGGAAAACCCGAGTTGTATCCGAGGCTTCAGTCTATCATCTCCACAACCAGCCTGAATCTAAAGGACATTGAAACTCACTGGAGTGAGGTGCTACGTCTGGCGAGTTCTATAAAGCAGGGAACGGTAACAGCATCGCTGATGATGAAAAAATTGGCCAGCTATCCGAAACAAAATGGTCTGGCAAAAGCGCTGAGGGAAATTAGTCGCATCGAAAGGTCATTGTTTATGCTGGACTGGTTCCGGGATCCTTCCCTGCGTCGACGCGTACAGGCCGGGCTGAATAAAGGTGAGGCACGCAATGCCCTTGCGCGCGCAGTCTTTATGCACCGGCTGGGGGAAATCAGAGATCGGGGACTTGAAAACCAGAGCTACCGGGCCAGTGGGCTGACGTTGCTGACTGCGGCAATCTCACTCTGGAATACGGTCTATATAGAAAGAGCCCTAGATTCTCTGAAGCGAAAAGGGATCCCATTCAATGACCAGCTGATTTCTCATCTGTCCCCGCTAGGATGGGAACACATCAACCTGAGTGGGGATTACGTCTGGCGAACAAACCTCAAGCTGGGACATGGGAAATACCGTTCGTTACGCTCAGTAACCAGTGGTCTGTACAAAAAACAGGCTTAGCGTAGGATATTTTCCGTTTTCCAAGCGGGCCCCTTCTTGAACGCGACTGGAAAGTCATCGCCACCATGCGCACCCCGAGCAAAGCGCTGCTGCCGGACTCCGCACATCTTCAATTGCTGCCGCTGGATGTTACCGATCCGGCGAGTATTCGCCAGGCGGTTGCGGCTGCGGGGCCGATTGATGTGCTGGTTAATAACGCCGGGATCGGCGCGCTGGGCGCCGTTGAAGGCATGCGGATGGAGACGGTGCACGATATTTTTGCTACCAACACCCTCGGTACCATCGCCATGACCCAGGCGGTGCTGCCGCAATTCAGGCAACGCCAGGCGGGGATTATCGTCAACGTTACCTCGAGTGTGACCCTGGCTCCGTTATCATTGCTGGCTGTGTATACCGCCAGCAAGGCGGCGGTGAATGCATTCTCCGAGTCTCTGGCGCTGGAATTGCAACAATTCAATATCCGGGTGAAACTGGTGCTGCCCGGACGCGCACCGGAGACGCGTTTTGGCGAAAATGCCCAACCCCGCATGCAGGATGCCATTCCCGAGGCCTACGCCGCTCTGGCGCAGCGTGTTTTCAGCGAATGGGCGCAGTCGTCTGCCATCACCACAGCGTCTGATGTAGCAGAAGCGGTATGGCGCGCGGTGAATGAGCCTGAGTCTCCGCTGCGTATCGCCGCCGGCGCCGATGCTGTGGCGCTGGCTGAGTTATACTGAAACCAGCGCCACATCCTCAGCCCGGTCGGTGGTTTGCCGCACTATTCCTGCTCGCCGGTAAACGCGTGCCGGTCAGGCCGGGCATTACCGCTTTCATCATTTCAAGAAATTTACGCAAGCGTGCCGGATAATAGCTGGCATAGGGATACAGCAGATAAATCGGCAACGGGGCGGCTTGCCAGTCAGGTAAGAGTTGCTGTAACGCTCCCTGTTCCAGATCCTGTTGCACTACCCAGGATGATACCATCGCCGCCCCCATCGCGTTCAGCGCCGCTTTACGTACCGCATACAGGCTGTCGGTACTTAACCTCGGCGCAATATCAAAACGGTAGAGATTATCAGCGGCAATATGCTGCAGTGTGACCTCATTACGGTAAAAGCTGTTCAGCGCCAGCCAGGGTAATTGCGCCAGCTCTGATACCTCGCGGATCGGCGTATAGCGCGCCAGCAATGCGGGTGCCGCCACAACAATGCGCGGCACTTCGGCCAGTAGTACCGCCACCACGCTCGCATCGGTCACCGCGCCGACATGGATGGCACAATCTATCCCTTCGGAAATAAACTCCGGCGAATGATCGTTAAGCGTCCATTCAATACTCACCTGCGGATAACGCTGCAGATAATCAGCCAGCGGACCGATCAACTGGTCCTGACCAAAAGCATGGGGTGCCCGTACCCGCAGCACGCCGACCGGTTCATCGCGCACCGCACTGACTTCATCCTCCATAATTTGCCAGTGTTCAATCAGCTTGTAAGCCTGGCGATAGCAGCGCTCACCGTCATCGGTCAGCTTCATGGTGTGGGTGGTGCGCTGAATTAACTTCACTCCCAGCAACTGCTCCAGCGTCTGTAGCCGCCGGCTGATGGTCGGTTGCGAAGTCCCCAGTTGGGCTGAGGCCGCCGAGAGGCTGCCGCTCTCGACGATACGCACGAAAGTTTGCAGCAGGGATATACGGTCGCCAGTGGCGGAGGGATTTTTATTCATACGTATTATGTATAACAGTTTTACCCTGGCGCGGGCTACAGTTTGTGATCAATAACCGCAAGAATAGCCCTACTTTCACTTGCTTCGGATCCCATCATGAGCCAGATATTACCCGCAGAAACTTGTTCTGCGCCAACCGAAAGCGCCTTGTCGACCAAAATTGTCTTTCTTCTGGCGACCGGCGCCGGGCTGAGCGTGGCCTCCATCTACTATAGCCAGCCGATGCTCAGCATTATCGGTCATGCTTTTCACAGCAGCGTCAGTGATAGCGGCATGGTGCCAACGCTGACGCAAATCGGTTATGCGCTGGGGATCCTGCTGCTGGCGCCACTGGGCGACCGTCACGACCGGCGCAAAATTATTCTGATAAAAGGCATACTACTGGCCGTTACCCTGCTGTTGTGCGGTATATCCTCTTCGTTCCCTTTGCTGTTGTTAAGCAGTCTGGCGATAGGTTTAATGGCGACGGTGGCCCAGGATATTATCCCGGCAGCGGCGACGCTGGCCTCGGAAAAAAGCCGCGGTAAAACCGTCGGCATGGTAATGACCGGGCTGCTGGCGGGGATATTGCTGTCGCGGGTATTTAGCGGCCTGGTGGCAGAGTATTTTGGCTGGCGGGCGGTATATGCCCTGGCGGCGGCAGGGGTATTACTGATCACCCTGACCATCTGGCGTGCGCTACCCGCGTTTAAGGTGCAAACCACCTTAAGTTACCCGGCGCTGCTGCGATCTTTAGGTAAATTATGGGCCGACCACGCCGAGCTCCGCCATGCGGCGCTGGCTCAGGGTATGTTATCCATCGGTTTTAGCGCTTTCTGGTCCACACTGGCGATTATGCTGGCAGAGCGCTATCAGCTGGGCAGCGCTGTCGCCGGGGCTTTTGGTCTGGCCGGCGCCGCCGGCGCGCTGGCGGCGCCGCTGGCAGGTATGCTGGCTGACCGTCATGGCGCTAATTATGTCACCCGGGTCGGTGCCGCCATTGTGGTGGTATCATTTTCCCTGATGTTTCTGTTACCCCTGCTGCCGTTGCCTGCTCAGCTGGCGCTGATTGTGTTAAGCGCGGTCGGTTTTGATCTTGGCGTACAGGCAACGCTGGTAGCCCATCAGACGATTATTTATGCCATTAATCCGGCAGCGCGCAGCCGTCTGAACGCCATTATGTTTACCGTGGTATTTATCGGCATGGCGACCGGCGCCGCGCTGGGCAGCAAAGCGCTGGAAAACTTTGGCTGGAGCGGCGTGGTAGCGCTGGCAACCCTCGCAGCGGCAGCGGGTCTGGTTATCCGTATGCTGGAGCATGCACGTAAATAGTCGCGCTAAGCCCGCGGCCACAGGCCCCGGGCTTAGTGCTCTTCGGCGGCCAACCGGTTATTCTGCGGCGCCCTTCACCGCCCGCTGTACTGCTGGCAATAGCAAAAATCAGCCGGATTGATGGTTAGCTGAATCGCTCAGGCGGGCAAGCGGAAACGCGCAATTGCCTGTGCCAGCTGCTGACACTGTCCGGACAGTTTTGTCGACGAAGAGGCGGTATTACTGACCAGCGTATGGTTACGTTGCGTAACCTTATCAAGGGTGGCTATGCGCTCGGCCACATCGTCAATACTCTGGCTCTGATGAACCGACTCGGCGGTGATTTCCTGCACCAGCGCATTTAATCCGGCGATGACGCCGATCACTTCCTGCAGGCGGATCCCCAGCTGGCCGACGGAATCCGCACCTTTGCCAATTTGTTCGACCGAACTGCGAATCAATTGCTGGATATCGCGGCTGGACTGGCTGCTTTTACTGGCCAGCGCACCCACTTCACGGGCAACCACGGCAAATCCGCGCCCCTGTGCGCCGGCATGGGCCGCCTCTATTGCGGCATTCAGCGCCAGAAGATTGGTCTGGAACGCCACGCTTTCAATGATCTCCACGATGCTACTCATTTCCGTTGAGTGGCTGACAATCCCTTTCATCGATTGATCGACTTTCTGCATCACCAGATTGCCGCCTGCAGCCATCACCCGCGCCTGCTCTGACTGGCAATTTGCCGCCTGAGCATGCAGTACATTGTTCTTAACCTGCTGATTAAGCGCCGCGAGATGGTCGCTGGCCTGTGTCAGCGCCTGATGCTGGGTTGATGACTGTAGCGACAACTCCTGGTTTCCTTTGACGATCTGGTCAATATTAATGCTGATATATCCTGATGCCTGCTGGACATCCGCCACCAGTTTTACCAGCCCCTGCTGCATAATGCGCATATTCTGCGCCAGCTGCCGAACTTCACGGCTGCCCTTATCGGCCGGCAATACACTGGCCGCCAGGTCGCCATCGGCCATAATATGCAACTGCGCGTTTACCTGTTTCAGCGGACGGATCACCCAGCGGTTTACCCCCTGCCAGACGGCAATGGCGATAAGCAGTAATAACAGCAGAGTGGCAACCGAAAGCCATTTTGCCTGCATCAGCGCGTGCAGCAGACTGTCGCTGAGCCGGTCAGACTGCTGCGCGCTGACGGACTGAAACTGGAAATATTTATCGTTAAAGTCACTCTGAAACGCCTGAATTGGCACGTTAAAAAAAGCATCAATATTGCCTTTTTTACTCAGCCCGTCGGCCTCTTCAACAATACCGCTAAAAAACATTTCATAACTGGCCTTCAGCGCCGCCAGCGCTTCCTTCTGCTCCGGCGCCGTCTGCTGGCTGAGTAAGGTAAAGTGCTGGTAAGACTGCTGCGACTCCTTTAATGCCGTCTGCGCTTCATCCACCAGGCTATTCCAGCTGCCCACCGAACCGGTTTCTTTATCTTCCATAAAGTAAACTCCGGCACGGTTGAGTTTATCGCTGGCAATAACCAGCGCCATACGGGCGCGATCCAGTGTCTGTTGCTGCTGGCGCAGTTCAGCGGCGGCGGCCGTATTGCTATCCGCCACATGCAGGATTTTCGATAGCACAAAAGTCGAGAACAGCTGTAACGAAGAGAACAGCAAAATAATCGCAATACAGCCGGTGAGAATACTGAAGGTACGCGTTTTAACACCTCCAGGCATTAATGCCCGCAGAAGGGTATGGAGGCTTTTTTTAAACCATTCGCCTCTGGCGTGAGCGGGTGCAACCTGAAAGTGACTCATAAGTATTTCTTGTATAATTCAAAGAGATAGAAAAATATAGCAAATAATAGTGACAGTTATGTGACGGAAAAATGAATCACATACAATAAGTAGGGTTTCCCCCTGTGGCCAGCAGCCGCACAGCCGTTAAGCAGCAAAAAATACCGTTCAGGCTTGCACTGGCGACAACGCCATGATTTTATCGAGGTTTACTGTTATTTCTGGTGCAAGGACAACCGTGTCTCTTCAGTCAGCAGAGTGGTTCAGCCGCAATGGCATTGAGTGTTCACGGATTAGAGCCGAGAACGACGCCTTTCCGCGTCATTGGCACGATGAGTATGTGATCAGCGCCAATCTCAGCGGCACAGAAGAGATCTGGCTGGATGGCAAAACCGCCAGCGTCAGCCCGGGACAGATCACCCTCTATAATCCGGCAGCAGTACAGGCGTCACGTTTTGGCAAACAGCGCGTGGAGTTTGTCAGCGTCCATCTGCCGCAGTCCCTGCTGCAAACCCTCGTCAGCCAGCATAATCTGCGCAGCAGCAGCGCCGCGCCGGTTTTGCGTGAAGGCGTCTTCAGCAATCCCGCACTGTTTACGGCTATCTGCCAATATGCCGCGCAGGCCGGGACGGCGGATGAACCATGCCAGCAGCAGGATTTGCTATTACTCTGCGCGCAACTGCTGGAAGATCCGCAGCAGTCAGGCCATGGCAACGGGCTGGCGATTGACAGCGTACAGGCGTATATGCGGGAGAATTTAGCGGTTAAACCGCAGCTGGATACGCTGGCGCAGATCAGCGGCCTGAGCAAATATCATTTTGTACGCTGCTTCAGTCAGCAGGTCGGGATGCCGCCACTGCAGTACCATATGCAGTTGCGCCTGCATCAGGCTCGCGATCTGCTGCGCAATCATGTGGCGCCACTGGATGCCGCGCTGCAGCTCGGTTTCTATGACCAGAGCCATTTTATTAACGCCTTTCGTAAAGTGATGGGGATTACGCCCCATCACTACGCATTACAGGTTCGCTCAGGGTAGAATAAATTCCCGATAGCCTGACAGAATGACGTAAACGGCAAAATAGCTGAAGATCGCCGCCGAAGCGATCGAGGAATATTTCAGCAGACGCGCGCCAAGTAATTTCCCGCCAAAGCTCCCCACCAGGCAGAGTACGCAGGTCCAGAACACCCCGGCAAGAAAGAAGCCGCTAAGAAACCATGATGACGCCGCGGCGCTGCTCTGCCCGATCCGTGAAATCAGCGCCCCACCGACCGTGGCAAACCACAGGATCGCCGTCGGCGATGACATCGCCAGCAGCACTCCGCGCCGGAACTCGGTCAGCAACGGTCGCAGCTGATGTTTCTCCTCTGCCGGTAAAGCGCTGACCTGACGATACGCCGCCAGCGCCATTTTAGCGGCAAACCATAACAGCATGGCCCCGCCACCGATCCACAGCACCCAGCGCACCGCGGTAAACTGCAGCAAAATGGTCATACCGCTCAGCGCCAGCAGCGCATAGATCAGATCGCCAACGCAGGTGCCGATGCCCAGCCAGAAACCGTGCAAATAGCCGCGTTGCATCGCAAGGGTGATCATCGCGATATTGGCAATACCAATATCCAGGCACAGTGACAAACTGAGCAAAAAACCATTGGAAAACGGCATCATCGCTGGCTGCCTGCTGGCATCCAGGATAACCGCAACATATGAGTCAGCATCCATCGATCCTCTGAGATAAAACAGACGCTGACTACATCATTTACCGGCTGTCGCGTATTGGAAAGAATTGCTCACGCCCGGCCGGTTAACCGCGCAGCGGCTTTGCGCCGTTTTTACCGTCGCCGGCTGAATTAGTCTGCGGCAACATCATCGAGAAAAATACTGTCGCCGGTAGCGTAAAACTGCCCACCGGCGATGTAGTGCAAACTGCGTAATGCCGGGTCCGCCGTTTCAAAATGCCAGTGCCCGTCGCGGAATACCCGGGTATCAGCCCATGCAGCGGTGATCTCGCCAATAAACAGATCGTGAGTTTGCTGGTTGTGGGGTTCAGGAATCAAACGGCAGGCGAGCCATGCGCTGCATCCGGCGACAAACGGCAAATCGTAGCCGTCAATGCTGAACAGCTCCACCCCGGCGCGGGCTAATTTATCCGGCGCGCTAAACAGGCTGGTATTACCCAGCTGATGGGTTAAGCGCACCTGCGCTACCGTCGGTATCTGAATCACAAAACTACCGCTTTGCTCAATCAACTGGCGGGTGCGGGCAATTTTGTCCAGCACGACGGTTAATTTCGCTGGCTTAAAATCCAGACCACACACCCATGATGCCGCCATCACATTATCCACCCCGTCATAGCGGGCGGAAACCAGCGCAGTCGGGCCGTGGTTGATCAGACGCCAGGCTTTCTCAGGCGCCACAGGGGCAATATTATTATCCATCGGAGATTCCATCAGGTAGCAAAGAGATAAGTAGCCGAATAATATGCCATTGACTGCGGTATAACTTAATCCTGCGTGCGGCATAAAAACGCCCTTACTACCTACCGCAGGCGGGGATTTAGCGGGGCAACTTCCGCTGTCAATTGTTCATTTTTTTTGAGCAAGTAAAGCAAATCACTCTGCTTTCAATCACTGTTTATCAGCCTTATCCTTTCTTCCATCGGGGCAACAGCCTGTTCCCAGACAAAACATCACGGCTGATCGCCCGGGTAACCGGTCGCCCGTATCAGCGATCTCTGCCGGTGCTAAAATATGCGCCTGCCGTTATCTGTATCGAAATTGGTCACTCACATGCAAAAAAGCAGGGAATAACAAGATATGCTGCAAAAAATAATGTCTTATTTCCTCTCCGGGATGAATAAAACATCTGCGGACATTAACTCAAATATTAAAACCGCCACAGGAGGAGATATGTCAGAAGGATTTTTGTCTATTGCCAAACAGCGCAGAACCATTTATGCCCTGGGTAAAGAACTGCCAGTTTCGCAAGATAAAGTGATTGAAATTATCAAAGAAGCCGTCAGACAGGCACCGTCAGCGTTTAATTCACAGAGTTCAAGAGTGCTGATCCTGCTGGGGTCCGGGCATAATACGTTTTGGCAACTGGCGCGGGAGCAGTTAAGAAAGATTGTCCCGGCCGAAAATTTTCAGAGCACGTCTGACAAACTTGACGGCTTTGCCGCCGCAGCGGGCTCTGTACTGTTTTTTGAAGATCAGGAGGTGGTAAAAAACCTGCAGGAGCAGTTTGCTGCCTATGCCGATAACTTCCCGGTATGGTCGGAGCACAGCACCGGTATCGCACAGTATGCGGTCTGGCTGGCTCTGGCGGAACAGGGCATTGGCGCTAATCTGCAGCACTACAACCCGCTGGTGGATGCCGATGTTCAGCGCACCTGGAATATTCCTGCCAGCTGGAAGCTTCGGGCGCATATGAACTTCGGTTCCATTACCGCGCCAGCAGGTGAAAAGAGCTATATTGAAGACGATAAACGCTTTATTATTGCCGGTTAATTTTTAACCATAATAACCCGATTAACTGCACCCAAAAAGTTGGCAATCCAACACGTCAGGGTGCAGTTATTTATATATTACCGACTATTAATACTGATGGAAATATTGCTGGATCAGTTTAGGATCACGCGTTTCGGTCAGTGCGGTCATTAACAGAATACGTGCCTTCGCCGGATTCAGTGAGTCGCCGACCAGACCTGGCTGGCTGTTATCTTCAGGTACTACGCCACTGCCGGTGCGGGAGGTTCTCACCACGATAATGCCCTGTTTCTCGGCTTTCTCGATACCGGCACGGCTGCGTTTTGAGGTTGAGCCTGCGCCAGTACCGACATAAATAATCCCGTCGGCATGATTGGCAATCGCCGCATCCCACATATATTCCGGATCATCCTGGTAACCATAGATAATGACGACCTGAGGCAGTTTCTTCAGGTTACGCACATCAAATACCGAACGCAGTGTATTGATTTTATCCGAGCGTGTTTCAAATTGCGCTTTGCCGCCGACAAATACCCCAAGATAGCCCTCTTCAGGCGCCTTAAAGGTATCAATAGTGGTGGCATTGGTTTTGGTAATAAAGCGCGCTGCACCAATTCGGTCATTCAGCACCACGGTAACGCCCCGTCCTGCAGCATTTTTGTCAGCCGCCAGCGTCACCGCTTCCAGCAGATTCATCGGGCCATCGGCACTGATGGCGGTAGAGGGCCGCATCGCCGCGGTAAACACCACCGGTTTATTGCTTTTCACCGTCAGATTGAGGAAATACGGCGTTTCATCAAGGGTGTCGGTACCATGGGTAATGACCACACCATCGACGTCGTCCCTTGCCAGCAGCTCATTGACCCGGTTTGACAGCTTCAGAATCACATCACTGGTGATTTCATTACTGCCAATATTGGCAACCTGCTCGCCATCCACATTCGCGACCTGTTTGATCGCCGGAACCGCATTAATCAGCGTATCAATACCGACCGCCCCGGCTTTATAGCCAACCGTCTGGGTATTGGAAGGCGCGGAGCCGGCGATAGTGCCACCGGTGGCGAGGATCACCACATGCGGCAGTTTTGCCATAGCAAAACCTGAACAGCAAAATGCAAGCAGAAGAGAAGATGCGACAGCCTTGAGTTTCATTGATGATTCCTTATCGAAAAAACAATGACTCAGCAATATCCGTGCCAGAAAATGATATCAAGTTTATCTTATCCCACTGATATTAAAGGGTCTTTAGTCAAAAAATGATCAATGGCCGCCGGGCGGCGCGTTTTATCACCCTGCGCGCCGGCTAACGGGCAAAAAAAAACCTCCTGATTAGGAGGCGAAAAAATCGTTACAGTGAGATATCACTATATAGTTAGTCATGTGAGTAACGGAAAAGTTCACGGCGGATTATAGCTTTTAGCTGGCTGTTGCCATTTTCAGTGCCACTGCCTTTGCGATATAGGGTTGCAGCAGACGGGCGACAGCGGAAAATACCGGCACCACCACACTGTTGCCAAACTGTTTGTAGGACTGGGTATCGGATACCGGAATATTGAAACGCCGCTCCCCTGGCTGTTCAAAGCCCATCAGCCTGGCGCATTCACGCGGTGTCAGGCGACGCGGACGGTGTTGCTGGTTCTCCGCATCGCCGAAGTCCAGCTCGCCTTTCGCCAGATCCCAGCCACGATCGATTAATATTTCCGAACCATCTTTGTGATAGCGCGCGGATAAAGTACGGGCCACCGCCTGCTGCTGCTGCGGATTAACCAGACCAAAGCCAAAACCATTGCCTTTCGCCTGGTGTTTTTTGGCGTAGTTATACAGGTACTGCCACAATTTAGGCGTCAGAATATATTTCTCCTCCACCTGGGGTTCCAGCAAATCGGCAATTGCCGGGCGCGTGGCCGGATAAAACTGCGCAATATCGCGTAGCGTAAAACCGTGGTGAATATCCAGATCGCGGCGAAAACCCACCAGAACAATACGCTCACGATGCTGCGGCAGGAAGTGTTTGCCATCCACCACTTTCGGATCGTCCTTGCCGGTTTCGGCAGCATCAGCCACTTCGTAGCCCAGCTCGTCCAGGGTCTGCATAATCACCCGGAAGGTATTGCCTTTATCATGGCTTTTTAAATTTTTTACATTCTCCAGCACAAACACCGCCGGTTGTTTGGCGGCAATAATGCGCGCCACATCGAAGAACAGCGTTCCCTGGGTTTCACACTCAAAGCCGTGTTTTCTGCCCATTGAGTTCTTTTTGCTTACCCCTGCGACGCTAAACGGCTGACAGGGAAAACCAGCCAGCAGCACGTCGTGATCGGGAATGCTGTTATCAATATGACGGTAGGCGTGTTCTTCGCTGATATCCGCTACGGCGCTGAGGGTCACATCGCGGATATCGCGATTAAAAATATGCCGGCCCGGTTCGTTGTACCAGTTGGCCTTATAGGTTCTCACCGCCTCGGGATTCCACTCGCTGGTGAATACGCACTGGCCGCCAATGGCATCGAAGCCTTTGCGAATGCCGCCAATACCGGCAAACAGGTCGATAAAGCGAAAGTGGTAATCGGCTGGTGACGCCGGCGGCGCCGGCAGCATTTTATGCAGCAGTGTCGCCTCAGCATGGGTCAGCACTTTCGGCTGGCATTTTCCCTTTACCCAACGGTTAATCCCTTCGCGCGTCCACTCGGCGTGGCTCACTTTACGCAGCAACTCAGCCACATATTTCTGCCCGTAGATCTCCAGTACGCGCTGAATCAGCGCCAGATCCTTATGCTGCTTATCTTCCATTTCGGCACTGGCCTGCAGCGCCAGCTGTTCAGCAATTAGCGTCAAATCTGACATTCTACGTCTCTGGGTTAAATAAGTGATGGCTTGTCACTTATCATATACCGCCAGGGTTTATGTGTATATAAACACAGCTAATTTTCCCGAAAATGACCTGCCGTTGGCCTTCTGCGGCGCGCAGGAGCGGCATCTGTTAAACCGCCTCCGGCAGCTCTCGCCGACGCTCATTGAAAAATATCCGGAACAACGACGCGGATACCCCGAGGCAAAGTAGCGTTGCGACGCCAGCATCCATCTCCGCGCCAGTAGCCTGGCAACGCAAAAAGATCATCGCAAAATGTTTCTTTGCTGCGGGGGTTACATTTGTCAGCCGGGTGCTGAAAATATCAGGATCGACTATCGACTCCGCTAATAATGCAGGCTGGCTGTAGCCAAATGCCGCGTAGAACGCATCGGCACTGAGCACCGGTCCCATAACCCGGCAATTCACTTCAATCAGACAAGGGCCTTGTGGGGTGATCACGGGAGCCACGGATGGCTCCCGTGCGAATGATAATCAACCACTAACGCGCGATACGCTGATTCCAGACTTTATCCGCCACTTCTTCACCGTTAAACTTCACCTTCATCGTGCCGCTAACGATAAAATGCGTCAGATCGCTGCGCATCTCCAGCACAATAGCGGCTTCCGTCCACCAACCCTCGCGCCCTATTTTCATCGTCTGCGTCAACAGATAGTGAGCAGAGAGCGGATCATGATTACTAACCGTCAGCTGACGCCGCAGGCTGTGATCAACCGTGGTATCGATATCATCAAAGCGATACACCCCTTCGCCAAATACGCCGCCAATACCTTCGGTCACACTGGTCCAGCTATCATTCACCACATCGTAATGCAGACTGCGCTCAACGCGTCCCGGTGATAACAGCGTTAATGGCGTATCGGCCGCGGTTTCCGGCTGCGGGTTCGGCCCGGCAATAGCCTGCGGATTAGCGCAAACCGGCAGCGTCAGGCAGGCGCTGGCCAGATCGAGGGTTAAGGTCGCCGCTTGCGCCATCGGCCAGACCATTGGCCAGAAGGTGGTAGCAACGGCGATGCGCATCCGATGACCGGCAGCGAAACGCCAGGCGATACCGTCGAGTTGTACCTGTACCTTCACCGCTTCACCGGGGATCAGCGGCACATTTTTATCCTGCCCCTGCAGATGGGCTAAATTCACCCAGCCGTGCGTCACGCGGTTAACCGCCCCGTCCGGCGCGACGTCAGACAGCCGCACATATAACATCGCCGCCGGTCTGTCACTCTTTAGCAGCACCTCAAACTGTGGAAAACCGAAGAATGCCAGCGGTTGCGCCAGCGGCTCACCATCAAAAATCTCTGCCTGACCATCATCGATACGCTGATCCGGCGGGCTTTCACCCAATACCCCAGCCCCCATCCATTCACCGCCCATCAGGCCATGGTTTTGCGGAGAACAGACGCTATACCAGCTGGACTGCGTCAGGGCGACAGCGTTCAGCTGGCCACGATCCAGATACCAGCGCTGCGGCGTAACATTATCGGCGCTACCGCTGCTAAAGCCGACCCACCCGCCACGGGCTTTTGGCCGTTGCGACGAAGGCGGCTGGCTGTCACAAAGCCACGCCTGTACGCGCGGCCCCGCCATGGCGCCATTGTCCACCCCTTTCAGCCAGTGATCCCACCAGCGTACCCCCTCCTGCAGGAAGCCAATCGCCGGATCCGGCGTGCCGTCCTGCGGATAGATATGCGCCCACGGGCCAATAATCGCCCGGGACGGTACCTGCAGGTTATCCATCAGGCGGAACAGCGCATTGCTGTAAGAGTCCGCCCAGCCCCCCACCGCCAGTACCGGACACTGGATCGCCGGCCAGTCTTCACATACCGAACCATGCTGCCAGTAGGCGTCGCGCAGCGGATGCTCCATCCATAACGCCGGAAAGAACGGCATATTATCCAGCCGCGCCAGCCACTCTTCACGCCATTTATCACCGACCAGCCGGGGATCCTGCGGACGACTCTGATAGGCCAGCATAATGCCGCCCCACCACAGATTGTCATTCAGCAGGCAGCCGCCTTTATAGTGAATATCATCGTTATAGCGGTCGTCAGTAGAACAGACGGTGATAATCGCCTTTAATGCTGCGGGCCGGCGTGCGGCCAGTTGCAAGCAGTTAAAACCGCCCCACGACTTGCCCATCATCCCGACGGCGCCATTACACCAGCTCTGGCGGCTGATCCAGTCGATCACCTCCAGCGCATCCTCTTGTTCCTGTAGCAGGTATTCATCGGCCAGCAGGCCATCAGAATCACCGCTGCCGCGCATATCAACGCGCAATACCGCATAGCCGTGACCGGAAAAATAGCCGTGCATCGGCTCATCACGCGTACGGGTGCCATCGCGTTTACGATAGGGGATATATTCCAGGATCGCCGGAACCGGAGTAGTTGCGGCAGAGTCAGGCAGCCACCTGCGCACCGCCAGCCGGGTGCCGTCGCGCAGGGTGATCCACAGGTGTTCGGTTACCGTTACGGCATAGGGAAAATCACTGACGATCTGTTTCATAATATTCCTGTTGATAATGTTGGCGTCCGTTTGCCCAGAACCTCATCCAGCCAGCCTGAGTGCATTTCCGGCACCGAGTTCAGCAATGTCTCGGTATAACGGTGCATCGGCTGGCTGAATACCACGGCGGTTGGTCCCTGGGCGACAATCCGTCCCTGATACATCACCGCCACATCATGGGCGATGCGCCGCACAGTGCCGAGATCGTGGGTGATAAACAGATAGGAAAGACCCAGTTGCTGTTGCAGACGGCGCAGCAGGTTCAGCACCCCTTCCGCCACCAGCGGATCGAGCGCTGAGGTGGCCTCGTCGCAGACAATAAGATCCGGCTGCGCCGCCAGCGCGCGGGCAATACAGACGCGCTGTTTCTGACCGCCGGACAGCTCGCGCGGATAGCGGTTCATCAGATTAAGCGGCAACTCCGTCAGCTGCATCAGCTGTTCCACCCGCTGACGTACCTGCTGCGGATGATGACCAAAATAGAATGCTAGCGGCCGGCCGATCAGCTCCGCTAAGGTCTGGCGCGGGTTGAGCGCGACATCCGGTAGCTGGTAGATCATCTGAATGCGGCGCAGGGTATCTTTTTCCCGCTGCTGATAACGTTTATCCAGCGGTTTACCCTCAAACAGCATTTCGCCTTCGGTATCCGCCAGCAAACCGGTAAGCGCGCGCGCCAGGGTACTTTTACCGCTACCGGATTCGCCAATCACCGCCAGAGTCTGACCGCGACGCAATGACAGGCTGACCTCATGCACCACCCGCTTGCGGTTATAGCCGGTCGACAGTTGGTTAATCGCCAGAAGCGGCGCCGCCTGTGGATCTGCACTCTCCTCTTCCAGCTCAAAACTGTGCACACGTTCGGCAACCAGCTGGCGCGTATACGCCTGCTGCGGCTGCTGCAGAATCGCCTGGGTGGTGTTGGTTTCCACCTCCTTACCCTGGCGCAGCACCATAATGCGATCGGCCAGCTGCGCCACCACCGCCAGATCGTGGGTGATATACAGCGCGGCGGTATTAAACTTGCGCACCAGGTCGCGCAGCATCACCAGCACCTCAATCTGGGTAGTCACATCCAGCGCGGTGGTTGGCTCATCCATTACCAGCAGATCCGGCTTACAGGACATGGCCATCGCCGCCATCGCCCGCTGTAACTGACCGCCGGAAAGCTGATGCGGGTAGCGTTTGCCGATATTCTCCGGATCCGGCAGATCCAGCGAACGAAACAGCGTGACGGCCCAGGCATTGGCCTGCGCTTTGTTCATCAATCCGTGGCGCAGCGGCCCTTCACACACCTGTTTACCAATGGTCAGCGCCGGGTTAAAGGCCGCTGCCGCGCTTTGCGCCACGTAGGCGACCTTTTTGCCGCGCAGCGCGCGACGCTGCGATGCAGGCAGCTGCATAATATCTTCGCCATCAAGCAGGATCTCGCCGTGACTGATGCGGCACCCCTGGCGCGCATAGCCTAACGCCGCCAGACCAATCGTCGATTTTCCCGCGCCGGACTCGCCGATCAGCCCCAGCACTTCGCCACGCTTCAGCGTCAGTGAGATATCCTGTACCAGCGGCACTCCCTGCAGGGTTTCGATCCCCAGATGGCGCATTTCCAGAATGTAGTCGCTCATTATTCATCTCCCAGCGCGTGGTTATTGCGCACTAACAGCCAGTCCACTACCAGGTTGACGCCAATGGTTAACAATGCAATCGCCAGCGCGGGATACAGCGGCGCCATCTGGCCAAAGTTAATCGCCTGGGCGTTGTCGCGCACCATGCTGCCCCAGTCGGCGTAAGGCGGCTGAATACCAAGACCAAGGAAGCTGAGACCGGCAATAAACAGGAAGGTAAAGCAAAAGCGCATGCCAAACTCCGCCAGTAACGGCGGGATGGCGTTCGGCAGGATCTCTTTACGCAGGATCCACAACATTCCCTCGCCACGCAGACGCGCCGCCTCCACATACTCAAGGCAGACAATCCCCTGCGCCACCAGACGCGCCAGGCGGAATACACGCGTGGCGTCCAACAAGGCAATGGTGGCGACCAGCACCGGAATCGAGGTGCCCATCACTGACAACACAATCAGCGCCAGAATCAGTACCGGGATCGACATCAGGGTATCGACAATCCGCGTCAGCACCACATCCACCCATTTGCCGCAAATAGCGGCGGTAAACCCGGTAATAATACCGATAACAAAGGAGCTGAAGGTGATGGTCAGCGCAATGGCGATGGTGGTGCGCGCACCGAACAGAATACGCGACAGCATATCGCGCCCGAGGTTGTCGGTGCCCAACGGCATCTGCAGCGACGGCAGCATCCAGATATCGCCAACCTGATCGGTCTCGGTATGGGGGGCGATCCACGGCGCAAACAGTGCGCCGACCAGATTGAGGGCAATAATCAGCAGACCAAGAATGGCAGTGAACGGCAGCGATGTGCCTTTAATTCGTTTCATGGCTTACCTCGCATGCCGCAGTCGTGGATTACACCAGATGGCGAGTAAATCCGCCGCGGTATTCAGCAGGATATAGGTGCCGCCAAACAGCAGGCCGCAAGCCTGTACTACCGGTAAATCACGTTTCGTTACCGCGTCCACCATCAGCTGACCAATGCCGGGATAGACAAACACCACCTCGACCAGAATCACCCCCACCACCAGATAGGCGAGGTTAAAGGCGATCACATTGATAATCGGCGCCAGCGCGTTAGGTAATGCATGGCCCAGCACAATGCGCCATTTGGCAATCCCCTTCAGCACCGCGGTTTCGATATAGCTGCTGGACATCACCGCGCCGACCGAGGCGCGCGTCATGCGCAGCATATGGGCCAGTACCACCAGTACCAGCGTCAGCATCGGCAGCGTGCAGTTATACAACTGCTGCGTGAAGCTGGCGCTGTCATCGACCAGCGCCAGGCTGGGAAACCACGTCAGGCGGATAGCGAAGAAAATCACCAGCAGGTAGCCAACAAAAAACTCCGGCACTGAAATGCTCAGCAGCGTCAGGGTGTTGGCGAGACGGTCAAACCAGGAGCCGCGCCAGATAGCGGAGGCGATCCCCAGCGTCACCGCCAGCGGAATGGCAATCACCGCGGCATAGCCTGCCAGAAACAGCGTATTAGCAAGGCGCGGCAGCAACTCATCGCTAATTGCGCGGCCGCTGGCCAGCGAATGCCCCAGATCGCCATGCAGCACACCGACCAGCCAGCTCAGGTAACGCTGCAGCGCCGGCTGATCCAGCCCCAGTTGCGTACGCAGCGCGGCGACGGTTTCCGGCGTACCATTCTGTCCGAGGATAGCGCTGGCGACATCACCAGGCAGCAGTTCAGTACCGGCAAAAATCAGCACCGAGACCAGAAACAGCGTCAGCACCCCAAGTAGCAGGCGGTGCAAAATATGCTTTCTCATTATGACTCCAGCCAGACACGTTCAGCCAGACGGCCTCCCATAAAGTTGAACATCGGGTGAGGTTTCACACCGCCGACTTTATTGCTGGCCGCATCGAGGTAGTCGCCAAACAACGGGATCATCGCGCCACCGTTATCGGAGACAATCGCCTGCATTTCACCGTACAACTGTGCACGCTGACCTTCATCCAGCAGCGAGCGCGCCTGCAGCAACAGGGCGTCAAACTTCTCATCTTTCCAGTGCGAATCATTCCATTTAGCGCTGGACATATAGGCGGTGGAAAACATCTGGTCAGCGGTCGGACGCCCACCCCAGTAGCCCATTGAGAACGGCGCTTTCATCCAGACGTCATCCCAGTAGCTGTCGGCCGGCTGGCGTTTGATCGCCACCTGAATGCCGGCTTTACTGGCCTGTCCCTGGAACAGCGCGGCGGCATCCAGCGCACCGGTAAAGGCGGCATCGGATGAGGAGAGTTCTACTGACAGGCTATCCAGTCCGGCTTTCTTCAGATAGAACTTTGCTTTATCCGGGTCATAAGCGCGTTGCGGCAACTGGTGGTTAAAGAAGCGGTCAGTTTTCGGGATCGGATGGTCATTACCCAGCGAGCCATAGCCACGCAGTACCGTCGCCAGCAGTTTCTCGCGGTCAATACCGTGTTTGATCGCCAGTCGCACATCGTTATTGTTAAACGGCGCAATACGACAGTCCATCAGGAAGGTGAAGTGCTGGCCACCGGCGGAGCGGATAATCTGTAATGACGGGCTGCGCTTGAGAAAATCGACGGTTTTAAAATCAACCCGGTTAATTGCATGCACCTGGCCGGAAATCAGCGCATTAGTCCGCGCCGTCGGATCGTTAATCACCAGCACTTCCACCGCATCAACCCAGGCGCGATCCGGCTTCCAGTAGTTTGGGTTGCGCTTAAACAGTGAACGCACGCCCGGCTCATTATGTTCAAAGATAAAACCACCGGTGCCAACCGGGCGTGCCCAGTCGGTAAAACCGTTGGGCACCACCACCAGATGATAATCCGCCAGCAGAAATGGCAGATCCGCATTGCCACTGTCCAGCGTCAGCGCAATCTGGTCATTGCCGCTTTTTTCCAGCGAGGTAATGGCGGCAAGCTGGGTCTTAATCGCGCTGCGCGATTTATCGCCGCGATGCAGATTAATCGAATAGATAATGTCGTCGGCATCCAGGGTTTTGCCGTTATGGAAAGTGACGCCCTGACGTACCTTAAACAGCCACTCTTTCGCCCCTGGTTTGGCTTCCCAGCTCGCCAGCAGTTCAGGCTGCGCCTGATTATTCTCGTCGATCTCCACCAGGCCATTCATCAGCATATACGCCTGATTCAGCGCCACCCAGTCACTGTACAGTGTTGGATCGAGGGTATCGCTGGTATTACCGCCGGACATCCCCAGCTTCAGCGTCCCGCCCTTTTTCGGCACGGCGGCCTGCGCAGCGAAAGCCGACAATGGCGAGAGCGATATGCCGGAGGAAATACCTAATAATGCGGCAGCAGTAATAAAATCACGCCGATTCATCCGCGCATCCTGAAATAATGTTCTTGTCGGTGATTTATCGTTCTTCATTTATTTTCTCCATAGTGTCAGACCCGGCCTGCCCGGTAATTCGCTCACTTGCCGTAAAAACGCTAAGCATGATTTATATCAAAACAGCATGTTGTGTTTGCATGAGTATTTATCATGATAGTATGCAAAAAATGCGCGGCAAAACACCCCCGAACGCGATACTTTGCCGGATATCGACTTTTGCTAAGGAATTAACGCGTGGAAGTGCACACTTTTGTGGGCTTAATTGGGGTATTCTGCTATTTACTGGCCTATGCGCTGGTGCAGATGAGGAAATTACTAATCAGCTCAGACCGTTATGCTGTTCTTAACATTATTGGCGGCGTGTTTGGCCTGTATTCACTCAGCCATGATTTCAATCTGGCGGCTTTCATCTCGCAAACCATGTGGTTAATTTTCACCCTGATTGGTATGCATACCTCCAGAAAAAGGCGTTATGCTGAAAAAAATACCCATCATATTTAAATGGCTATTTAGTGGTATGGCTATGTTGTGCAGATAAAATATATTCCTCTAATGATCGATTTCCTGCCGGATAAATAAATTAACCCGGTTAAATAATAACCGGGAATTATTCCGTAATCTTTCATAGGAATTTCTTATATTTCGTTGTCCGGGCCATTTATTGTTATAGGGACAGTTGCAGCCATTCGATCACCCGGCGGATCACCGGCCGGGTAAAACGCTCCTGCGGGATCAGTAAATAACATTTACCGTCGACTGCCAGCTTGCTGCCATGCGCCGGCAGCAGTTCACCGCGATTAATATAGTCCTGCACCAGCCCTTCCCAGCCCAGCAAAATACCATCCCCCTGGAGCGCCGCCTGCACCAAAAATGGATAGTTATTCGCCCGCCACGTCAGCCGCGGAAAAAAAGTCGTTACCCCCTGGGCGGCAAACCAGTCACGCCAGCCGGTCCATTCACGTTGCGGGTCATCCTGGATCAGTAGCGTATGGTTCAGTAGCTGCTCGGCCTGCGCTGGTGGCCCGGCAAGGTAACCGGGAGCGCACATCGGGTAGCAGACCTCATCAAACAGCGGGATCGCCTGGAACCCGGGCGGCGGACAACGCAGATAATAGATGGCCAGATCGAATTCGGAGGATTTCAGTTCCGCAAAGCTGTCGGAAATTTTCATCCGCATCTGCAATTCGGGCATTTCCCGGCGCATCGCGGAGAGACGTGGCGACAGCCATAGCGATCCCATTGCGCTGGTACAGGCCACGGTAACCTGCGGTAATCCGTTCCAGCCCATCACTTCGGCAGTGGCCTGCGAGATCTCCGCCAGCTGTTTACGGATCTGTGCCGCATAGGCTTCACCCCGTGGCGTCAGGATCACCCGACGCTGGGTACGCTGAAAAAGTTTGCAGCCCAACATCTCTTCCAGCTGAATAATCTGCCGGCTAATCGCACTCTGCGTCAGGCTCAGTTCATCCGCCGCGCGGGAAAAACTACAGTAGCGGGCAACACACTCAAAGGCAATCAGGGTGTTCAACGGCGGTAGGGGTTCTATCTGCATCAAGGTGATACTCAGAAGCATGGGGGGATTATCATGCCGTGAACGATAGCCGCCAGACAAGTCCCCACGCAGGATTGTTATCACCGGCAACTTTCAGAGCAGACGCCCCGCGTTATTCTCTGTCGCCGGCGCCGTTATCCAGCAGGGCAATCTCTTCTGCCGCCCGCTGCAGAATGGCGATAATTTTATCCAGCGTCGCATCACTGGCATTTTGCTGATTCACCTTCTGATCCAGCACCGCTTTCATCGAATCCAGCGCCTGTTTCATTGCCGGATTTTTACGTAACTCATGGCCAATGGTGCGGGCTCTAATCCGTTGTTTAATCTGCTGCAGCGGCGCGCGCTGCTCATTCAGCCAGAAGCGTCCGTTATCGGTAATGGCAATCTCCCTGCGACCATGTTCAGCGTCGTTAACCGTGATGAACTGCCGATCGTGCAGAAAATCGAGCGTCGGGTAGATTACCCCGGGGCTGGGGGTGTAATGGCCAAACGTCAGCGCTTCGATCGCTTTGATAAGCTCATAACCATGACTGGCATGATGGCTGAGGATATCCAGTACCAGCAGGCGCAACTCACCATGGGCAAACAGGCGCTGACGACGATGCGGCTGATGCCGTTCCTCCGGCTGCTGTTCGTCGTGGCAATCCGTAGGGCGCCGGGAGTGATGTGACATAGGGTCGACCTCTTAACATTCGCTATAACCTCTGGCGGATTGTGCATGGTAGCGCGCAGGCAATAACAGTGGCGAATATGTAACTGAATATAACCAGCAGCCAGCCTTGCCGCTGGCGATATTAATGATTGTCGTTCTCATCTTTGCCATGATAAACCTGCGGGCACTGACGCCGCATTCCGCTAATTTCGATATATCTGAAAGTCATTTGGTAATATTATGTTACTCCTGATTGCTTTCAGATACATGATTTAGATATATCGTATTATCATTGCGGGTGGCCCGCGACTCCCCTGTTCACTTTCTTTGATACGAGGTCGTAGTAATGACAGCAGAACTCTCCGGTGACATTCGTCCGGCAAAATATCCGCAGCGCGTACGTAATGAACTGCGCTTTCGTACCCTGAGCGTACAACGCAGTGAGCGTGTTGCCAGCCATTTTCAGCGCGTGGTGCTGACGGGCGCCGATCTTGCCGGTTTTGTCTCCGCAGGGTTTGATGACCATACAAAACTGTTTTTCCCGCAGGCGGGCGTTCCTTATCAGGCGCCGACCGTCGGCGACGAAGGCATTATCTGGCCAGCGGAATCCCGCCCGCTTGCCCGTGATTATACCCCGCTGTTTAATGCGCAACGTAATGAGCTGACCTTCGACTTCTATCTGCATCAGTCCGGCATCGCCAGCGACTGGGCGCAACAGGCAAAGCCGGGAGATACGTTGATTATCGGCGGTCCGCGCGGTTCACTGGTGGTGCCGGAAGATTATCACTGGCAGTTATATGTCTGTGATGAAACCGGTATGCCGGCACTGCTGCGTCGGCTGGAAGCACTTAGCACTCTGGCGACGCCGGTGGACGTTACCGCCCTGATTGCGCTGGAAGATGCTGCCAGTAAAGCCTATTTCGATCATCTGAGCGGGTTTAATCTACAGTGGTTTGTTGGCGCAGAGCGCGCGCAGATCCCTGAACGTTTGCAGCAGCTAAGCGTTCCGGCAGAGGATTATTTCCTGTGGCTGACGGGCGAAGGGGAAACGGTGAAACAGTATTGCCAGATTTTTGAGAATAACGGTATCGATCAACAACTGCTGCGTGCCGTGGCTTACTGGCACAGTAAATAAGTTATCAATGATCTGGTATTTCGTTTCACCTCAATATCTGAAACACTGTACGGGAACCAATTATGGCTCCCGTAATATCAATGGCGTTATCATGACCGGTGCGAATCATGGGCGCGGGCGGGAATATCTGAAACACTGTAGCTAGCGCCGTAAAGGTAAGCGCCAGTTTCCCGGCGCTCACTGCCCACAGTCAGTTAAAAAGAACTCCAGTTATCATCTGCATTCGCCAGCGCCAGATTTTTCTTTGGCGCCTGTTTTGCAGCAGCAGATGTCGGCGCCTGGTGCGCAATACCGGTACCGCCCTGCACCTTAAATGCGCTCACCAGGTTAGTCAGGGAGGTTGCCTGCTCCTGCAGCGACAGCGATGCGGCCGAGGCTTCTTCAACCAGCGCGGCGTTCTGCTGGGTCACCGAGTCCATCTGCCCGACGGCCAGATGAACCTGTTCAATCCCCTGACTCTGCTCCGAAGTTGCCGCCGCCATTTCACCGACGATATCCGCTACCTGACGAATTGAACCCTGTACTTTTGACATGTTCTCGCCGACATCCGCCGCCTGCACTGAACCGCTCTCCACCAGCTGCGAAGAGGTAATAATCAGGTCTTTAATCTCTTTTGCCGCCGTGGACGAGCGTTGCGCCAGATTACGCACCTCACTGGCCACCACCGCAAAACCACGCCCCTGCTCACCGGCGCGCGCCGCTTCTACCGCCGCATTCAGCGCCAGAATATTGGTCTGGAAAGCGATACCTTCAATCAGACCGGTAATATCAGAAATTTTTGCCGAACTGGTTTTAATGTTCTGCATAGTGCCGACCATCGCCGCTACCGCATTGCCGCTATTGACGGCAAAGACATTAGCGTTGCTGGCCAGCGCACTGGCCTGTCTGGCGTTTTCCGCGTTCAGTTTCACAGTATCGTTCAGGGTACTCATACTGGCCGAGGTCTGCTCCAGTGATGCCGCCTGCTGTTCGGTACGCGCCGAAAGATCTTCGTTGCCGGCAGCAATTTGCGTTGAAGCGGAGCTCACCGATTGTGCGGAAGAGGTCACCGCCGACAGCACGCCGGAGACCCTGCTGGTCAGATGGTTAAACGCCGCAGCGGTTTTGCCAATCTCATCCTGGCGCGAATCATCCGCCCGCAGGGTAAGATCAAGATTCTCACTGACATCAGCCATTACCTGTTGAATATTATTCAGGCTGTTACGCACATTAAAGATGGTTTTAAACGCCAGCGTGCCAACCAGCAGAATTACCGTTACCGCAGAGATCAGCATCCCCCAGAATACCGACGAATAAATTGCGGCGTTTTCCGCCCGCAGGCCATCGCCAATTTCAATATTGAATTGTATCTGGCGATTTAACTGTTCCGTCAGTTTATCAATTTCGGTAGCAATCCCCCTGTCACTTAACATAGCACTTTGTGATGCCATATCATCATGAGCCATCGACGCGGCGATAAAGCCGGGCAATGCGGCTTCTATTTTAGCGATCTCTTTAAGCGAATTCTCCGTCATGGTTTTATCCATTTCATTGGAGAGATAGTGTGCCATATAGTATTCGGAAAAACCTTTTAGCTGACGAATCAGGTCATTAATGCGCTTTTCAATATCAGCCTGCATACTGTTGTCAGCGGTGCTCTTATGCTCATAGACCGCAACTTTTAGCCGGTTTGCGGCGCTATTAGACTGATTGAGCTCCTTAATGCTGGGCAGCGAATTTACCTGCACATATTCAAATCGGTTCTGAAACCCAGTGATGGTATAAAGTGAAAGAACAGTCAGTGTACAGAGCGACAATGCCAGTAAAGTAAAAACAAGCAATAGCCTTTTGGTAATAGTCATACTAAACCTCTATATTATTAACTACTTATTTTCAATTGTCTGCGATTAGCCCGCTCGCAGAGCAGGCAGAATTAACTGATAAAACCCCGGCAGCCGATAATCACCTTGTGAAATCGTGCATATCGGTGATTATCGGTAAACGCGTTGCTGACTTTAGGGTTTAATTACTTATTGTTAACATTTCGCCATGAAACAATTGAAAACATTGCGAATATAGTGTGTTTGCAGCCGAAAAACCCGGCCAAGTGCAGTGCGGAGAGTGACGGGCAGCAAAAGGCAGCTGTCCGGCAGAGAGAAAGGTTAACCGGCGCCGCCGCGCCGATGACTGCGGAAAGTCACCTGCGGTTCAGTCAAGCATCCCCTTGACTTGCGCTAACAGAAAAGCGGTAACCGAGGTGGCATCGCTGATTTTGCCGTCGCGGATCAGCGCCGTAAAGTCACTGATTTTCATTTTGCGCGCGGTAAGGCCGTACTCTTCCGCATCCAGTTCCTGCCGGTCATAGGTCAGTTCGCGCGCCAGCCAGATATGATAGCCCTGGCTGGAGTAGCCCTGCGCCAGTTTCTGGTAACCAACATAGGTAAAGCGCCCGGCGATTAAGCCGGTTTCCTCTTTCAGTTCACCGGCGGCGAGGGCCAGAGGATCGGCATCATGCAGATGCTCCCACGCTCCCTGCGGCAGTTCGGTGGTTCTTCTGCCAAGCGGATAGCGGTACTGCTCGACAACATAGATACAATCATTTTCCAGCGGAATGATCACCACAAAATCCGCTTTTTCCACCACCGAATAGATCCCTTCACTGCCATCGGCCCGCTGTATCCGATCTTCTTTTAGCGCCATCCATTTATTGCGATACACTTCCGTTGAAGAGAGCGTTTTAATTTCGGACATCAGCATTCCCCCGACCACAGCCCGGCGCGGCGGTGGTTAAATAAAAATGTTTTCTGGTGATTGATACTGCGCAATTATTCCCGCCGCTGCAAGCCTTCAGCATGCGACCGGCGCTATCACTGTTCCTTAAACAGCAACGGCAGCAGCAGCACACTCAGCGCCACCAGCGCCATCACGGTGTAAATATCGAGATAGCTGATGATGCGCGCCTGCTGATACAGCGCCTGCGCTACCGGTTTGAGCGTCGCGACCGGGGTATTAGCTGCCGTAATATGTTCACCAAGCCTTTCATAATGCAGGTGGGTGCGCTGATGCAGCAAATTCACTACCCAGGCGATACCGATACTGCCGCCGAGATTGCGTAACAGGGTCGAGATCGCCGACGCCTCATTACTCTTATCTGCCGGTAAACCGCGATAAGAGAGGGCGGCCACCGGAATTAAAATCAGCGGCAGGCCGATCATCTGCAATACCCGCGCCCACATCAGCGTGGTGAAATCGACCTCCAGCGATAAACTGCTGAAATGCCACATGGCAAACGCGCTACAGGCCAGTCCGAGTACCACCAGATAACGCTGCGCCGCAACTTTACTGGCGATCGCGCCGGTTACCATCATCGCCAGCATAATAAACAGACCACCGGCGCCCAGAGTTAACCCAGCGGTCCAGGCATCATAGCCCATCAATTCCTGGCTCATCTGCGGCAACAGCTGCGTGGTGCTGACCACCAGCAAACCAATCAGAAACATCAGCAGCGAGCCGATAGCAAAGTTGCGCTGCAAGAACAGCCGTACATCGACGATCGGCTGCGGATGAAACCACTGCCATAGCGGCAGAAAACTGAGACACACCACGGCAATCAGCATACAAGTCACAATAAACGGCGAGGAGAAACCATCATAAAGGTCAAAACGATCGAGACAAAGTTGCAACGCGCTAAAGCCCACCACTATCAGCAACAGTCCGATATAATCGATGCGAATTCCGGCAGCCAGTCGCTGCCTGCGCTCAGCGATCATCAGCGGCGGCTCCTCAATCAGGTAGTAGCACAGTAGCAACGACAGCAGCCCCACCGGCAGATTAATCAAAAATACCCAGTGCCATGAGAGCGTATCCGTCAGCCAGCCCCCGACCAGCGGCCCGATGGCTGGCGCCAGCAGCACCGCCACACCATACAGCGCAAAGGCTTGCGGGCGTTTTTTCACGCTAAAAGAGTCAACCAAAATCGACTGCTCTACCGGCGCCAGTCCGCCGCCGCCGATCCCCTGCAACACCCGGGCCAGAATCAGCCACTCCAGCGTCGGGGCGATGCTGCACAGCAACGACGCCAGGGTAAACAGCGCCACGCTGATCATATAGTAGCGCTTGCGCCCGAGGACATTCGCCAGCCAGCCACTGACCGGCAGGATCAGCGCATTGGCAACGATATAACTGGTGATCACCCACAACGCCTCGTTATAGCTGACGCCCATACTGGAGGCGATATGATAGAGGGAAACGCTGGCGACGGTGGTATCCAACACCTCCATAAAGGTAGCGATCGACGCCACCACCGCCACCAGCCATGGATTGTGCCGCCCGGCAGCCGAACGCGGTAACTCAGGGTTTAACGTGGACATAAGGCACTACCGACATCCCAGGCGCCAGCGCATAGCGCGTGATATCAGTATCGGTAAAGACAATTTTTACCGGCACGCGCTGGACAATTTTCACATAGTTACCGGTGGCGTTTTCCGCCGGTAACAGACTAAACACCGCGCCGGTGGCGCGCTGAATACTATCAACCTGCGCCTGAAAACGCTGCTGCGGCCAGGCATCGACCTGCACTTCCACGCGCTGTCCCGGACGCATCGCCGCCAGCTGACTCTCTTTAAAATTGGCGGTGACCCAGATGTGATTATCAACCAGATACATCAGCACACTACCGCTGCTGACGATATTGCCGGCTTCAGCGCTGCGCTTAGCGACATAGCCGTCAGCGGGCGCGGTAATGCGCGTATAGCTGAGCAACAGGCGCGCACTGGCGATTTCAGCCTCGTCCTGCCGCAGCGTCGCCTGATTCTCCGCCAGCGCCGCGCGTGCTTTCAGCCATTGCGCCTGGCTGTAACTGATATTTTTGCGCTGTGCCAGCAGTGTGGCGGCACTGGTTTTCGCACTGGCCGCTTTGGCATCAAGTTCACTGTGGCTGACCGCACTGCCAGACTGGCGATAGCGCAGATACTGCTTCTGATCGCGCTGATATTCCGCTTCCGCCAGTTGCGCATTGGCTTCAGCCTGGCCAACAGTGGCCTGCAGCGCCGTCAGTTCCGCCGTACTTTGCTCAATTTTCGCCTGGGTAATAGCTCGCGCCGCCAGCGCTTTATCGAGGGCAATTTGCCGGTCGCGAGGATCCAGCTCGATCAGCAATTGTCCCTTGCTGACCCGCTGATTATCCTGCACCGCAATACGCTCCACCCGTCCGGCGATTTGCGCGGAAATCTGCGCCAGATGACCATCAATAAAAGCATCGTCGGTACTCTCCACCGTGCGCAAGAAAAACCACCACCAGCCCGCCAGCAGTAAGGCGGCGACCAGCAGCAACAGGGCAAACAGGGTAAACAGTCGTTTTTTCTGCCGCTGCTGCGCTTGTTGTGTGAGTTGACTCATTGCGCTATAGCTCCGGCTTCCTGCGCCTGCCACAGCCGCTGGTAGATCCCCTGCTGTGCCAGTAACTGCTGATGATCCCCACGGGCGACAATCTCACCGTTATCCACCACCAGAATCTGTTCGGCATACTCCACCGTACGCAGGCGATGGGCAATCATCAGCACCGTTTTCCCTACCGCCAGCCGCGACAGCGCCAGCTGCAACTCCGACTGGGTCAGCGGATCGAGCAGCGCAGTGGCTTCATCAAGCAGGATCACCGCCGGGTTTTTCAGCATCATACGCGCCACCGACAGCCGCTGGCGTTCACCGCCGGAGAGCCGGCCGGCGCCCTCGCCCAGCGGAGTGTGGTAACCCTGCGGCAGCCGCAGCACAAAGCGATGACAGCAGGCGGCCTGGCAGGCGGCGATCACCTCTTCGTCGCTGGCGTCAGGGCGGCCAATGCGCACATTATCCAGTACCGAACCATCAAACAGCTGAACATCCTGGAACACGTAGCCAAGGCGTTCATACAGCTGCGCGCTGCCGAGCCGGGAAACCGGCACGCCGCCCAGCGTGATCTCGCCCTGCTGAACCTCCGCGAAGCGCCCAAGCAGATGCAGAATGGTGCTTTTACCACTGCCGGAGGCGCCCACCAGTGCGGTCACCGTGCCCTGCGGCACGCGAAAGCTGATATTGTTGAGTACCGGCCGTTGCGGCTCCCAGGCAAAACTGACGCCGCTGAAGGCAATATCATTGCGTTCCGGTAAGCGGATATCACTCTGTTCCGCCTGCACGGGTTCCGCCATCAGCGCGTTCAGGCGCTGTGACGACTGGCGCATGACGCTCATTAATGTGAACCAGGCCGCCGCATCCAGCAGCGGATCGATTACTTTCACTGCCACCAGTACAAACAGCAGCCAGCTGAAAGGATCGAGCGCATGTTGCTGCGCCAGCATCGCTGCACAGATAAACAGGGTGACCAATCCCAGCTCAGCGCACAGGCGGAACAGCTGCACGCCCCCCCCACCCCAGGCCTCAATGCCCATACTGGCCTGTTTAATGTCGGCAAAATTGCGCTCGATCTTATCCATCATGCTTTGATGACGGTTAAACAGACGCAGGGTTTTAATGCCGCCAATAAACTCCAGCAACAGCCCGGAAGCCAGCGCAAAACGTTCGCCCTGCTGGCGGGTGGCGCGCAGCATACAACGCGACATAATCCACAGCAGCAGCAGTCCCACAGGTAAAGTGCCGAGCAGTGCCAGCGTGAGCGGCACATTGACTGTCAGCAACATAGCAACAAATATCAGCGGCGCACTAAGGCCGACAATCACTTCCGGCAACAGATGAGAGAAGATCTCTTCGACGCGGCGCATATGGTCGGTGAGTAGCGCGCTGGTTTCTCCCAGTCGGTGGCGCTGAAAATAGCCCAGCGGGAGATTACGCAGATGGTCTGCAACCGCTTCACGATAGCGCAGCATAATGTCATAGCTGCCGAGAAAACAGCCCAGCTGACCAAAATGCGAGCAAACCAGTTGCGCGAAAAAGCACAGCAGCAGAGCCAGCGTTAGTTGCGGCCAGTATTGCCAGTTGCCCTGCTGAAACACCAGTTTCTGCAACGCCAGCCAGGCGATAAAAAACGGCGCGATGGCAAAAATCTGTGCCAAAACCCGCAGTATAATGCCCAGCCAGATACGTTGTACGCCTCTGCCGCCTGCGCTGCGAACTTGATTAAGCATCGACATTGCGGCACTCCTGTGAGCGAATATGCCAGTGTTGTAGCTGATACTGACTGTGCCAGAGACGCTGATACAGCGGGTTATCGGCGATTAACTGCTGATGACTGCCGCGGGCAACCAGCTGGCCGTTTTCCATCAATAGCAGCTCATCCGCCTGCTGTACCGCAAACAGACGATGGGCAATGGTCAGTACGCAGGTTTGCGGACGCGCCCGGCGTAACGCCTGATAAAAAGCGGCTTCGGTAATGGCATCGGCGAATGCGGTGGCTTCATCAAGGATCAGCAGTGGCGTGTCGGCCAGCAGCGCGCGGGCAATGGCAATACGCTGGCGCTCCCCCCCGGAAAGACGCAGCCCGCGTTCATGCAGTGGCGTATCGAGCCCCTGTGGCAGCGCGCTGACAAACGCCTGCGCCTGGGCGATCTCCAGCGCCTGTGCAATCTGCCGGTCGCTGGCTTGCGGGTTACCGATGCGCAGGTTATCCGCCAGCGAGCCCTTAAACAGAAATACCTCCTGGCTGACTACGGCAATCAGCGCGGCGCGCGCCCGATCGTCCAGCTCACTCAGCGGTACGGCGCCAAGACGGATTTCACCCGCATCAGGCGGCAGCAGTCCGGCCAGTAACCATGCTAATGTCGACTTTCCGGCGCCAGATGGGCCAACCAGCGCATAGAATCCGCCGGGGGATAACTGTAGCGAAACATCGGTGACAACATCACGTTGATCGTAACGAAAGCACAGTTTTTCCGCGCAGAGCTGACTACCGGACGGCATGATGCCGGTGGTTGCCGGCGTCTCCGCCAGTAGAAACGGCTGAATTCGCGCCGTTCCGGCGAGGATTTCACGCATCAGGGTGCCAAGGAAAGTGACGCGCAGCAGCGGCTTCAGCAACCCGCTGCCGAGCATCAGGATCAACACCAGTTCACTTAGCGTCAGTGCGCCGTTGCTGATCCGCCAGATACCCAGCGGCAGCAGGATAAAAATATTGGCATTCAGCAGCACGACAAACAGCGACCATGCGGGTACCGCGCGGCGGGTAAACCCCTCCACCAACTGATGGTATTGTGTCAGGCTGTCATGCAGTAAGCGAAAAGATTGCGCGGTCTGGCGATAGGCTTTCATCACCGGGATGCCGCGGACAAACTCCACAATCGCATTATTCAGCTGTTCAGTGGCGCGGTGATAAGCGCGGGTGCGCTCCGCCATGCCGCGCGAAAAGAGCTTTTGCGCCATCAGCGCCAGCGGCACGGTGATCAACGCTGCCAGCGCCATTTTCCAGTCTAGCCAGAACAGAAACAGGGCTGCCGCCAGCGGACTAACCAGCGCGGAGATCAGGTCCACTGTGTGATGGGCGATAAAACTCTCCAGCCGCTCGACATCATTGATAATAATTTTGCGTAAACTGCCGGAACTGTAAGGGGCCAGCTGCATCAGCGGCAAGCGGGTCAGCGCGCGGGCGATGCGCAGACGAACCTGATACAGCACGCGGAACGCCGCCAGATGGCTAAAATAACCGGCAAATGACAGCAGCAAATATTTCAGCGCCAGCGCCAGCGCTAACCAGCCGGCCAGTTGCAGCAACCGGTCGGCAGCCAGCAAATCCGGCTGCCATACGCTGGCTGCCAGCCAGAGCAGGTAGTAAGGGATCAACTCCAGAAGCACGGACAGGCTGGCCAGGCTCAGCGCCTGGATCAACGCGCGTTTTTCACTGCTAACCAGCGCCAGTAACGTCGCTACTGGCGCTGCATTTTGTGGTGATGACATGGTACCCGACCTTAGGTTAATGATTATCCTGTAACCAGCGTTGTGCCTGCTGTTCAGCTTCAGCGTGGCTGGCCACCAGCTGGTAGGGATAGGGAATGGCGCGGGTAGTCAGATAGCGCAGTGCCTGACGCCAGAACGAACGACGCCTGGCATCATCCGGTTCTACGCGGACTGCGCCACGACAGTAGCGCTGCTGCGCCGCGCGCGTGCGGCTGCCCCACTGCTTATACAGACGGAAAAAGCGCGCGGAATTCTTCGGCAACTCGACGCCGCTGAAGATCAACACAAACGGCTGCTGCCGGTCGAGTATCGCCTGTAGCGCCGCCACATGCTGTTCCGCCAGCGAGTCCGGAACCTGTTCAGGCATCACATAGTGCACCAGCGGCCAGCGGCTGGTATCAATAATCTCTTCTGCCATTCACCCTTATCCTTGTGTTATGTGTTGCAGCGCGGCAAACAGTTCCGGCTGTGTAATGATATTCAGATGGTTACTGTTGCTGATGGTGTGTCGCCGGGGAGCGGTGCTAAACCATTGCTCCAGCACCCGGCTGTCATCGCCCCACGCGTCCGCCCGTTCGCTGGCAGTGAAAATATCTGCCGTTAGCGTCAGCGGACGACAGGGGGCGCTAACCATCGCCCGCACGTTGGCGCGGATCACCGCGATCAGCCGGGTTAACGCCTGATCCTCTATCCGCAATTCTGCCGGTAATACCTGGCGCCAGCAGCAGAGCGTCTCCGCTGTCGTCAGGGTGTCAAAACCGCTGATTTCGCTGCTCAGATGCGGATCAGCCATCGAACGCCAGAGGGCATATTCACTGGCGGCGCAAGCGGCCATCGCCTGCTGCGGCGGCGGGTCGATCAGGATCAATGCAGCCACCTGTTCGCCCGCCTGTTGCAGACGCCGCGCCATCTCCAGCGCCAGATACGCGCCCATCGACCAGCCGGCAAGGCGCCAGGGGCCGCTGATGCCCTGCTGACGCAAAGCATGCAACGCGCGCTCCGCCTGACAATCCAGACCCTCTGTTGGCGTTTCGCCCGCCAGTAAACCACTGGCCTGCACCCCAATGCACTGCAACCGTTCGCCGAGCGCCGCTGCCAGCCGTTGCCAGGCGGTGGCGAAACCATCACTGGCATGCAGACAGATCAGTTGCTGTTCACGCGACTCACTCAACTCCACCAGCGGTAGCGTCAGGGTCTGAACGCCGGAGGCATCCAGCGCGGCGGCCATTTTGTGTAACACCGCATGGCTGAAGATCAGCCGAATCGGCACGTGTGTTCCCCACTCGCTGCTCAGGCGACTGGCCAGTCGCGTGGCTAACAGACTGTCACCGCCGGCGGTAAAGAAATCCTGATCGCGCCCCACCTGCTCCACACGCAGCAGCTCACACCAGATGGCCGCCAGCCGCTGTTCGGAGCGCCCCTGAGCCGGACTGTAACTCTGCGGTTGCGTCATTAGCTGCGCAATACGCGGCAGTTGCTTACGATCGATTTTACCGTTGGCGCTGAGGGGAAGTTTCGCCACGCTAATCAGATGATCGGGCAGCATATACGGCGGTAAGCGCTGCGCCACCGTCTGCTGCAACTGGCGCGTTGTCACCGCCTGCTGCGGACGACGGGCAAGAAATAGTTGCTGACCGGTAAACGCCATCGGCGTCGCCGCATGCGGCCAGACGTCGACCAGCTCAAATCCCGCGTGAACTAAGGCGCTGCGCCACTGGCATTCACTGAGTAACGGCGAATCGCCATTCCTCTCGCCACCTTCGGCGGCATGTTCCAGCACCGCGGCAGCGGTAACCCATTGCAGCTGTTTATCCACCGTCGCTTCCAGCAGCAGTAAGCTGGCTCCCGGTTTCAGCAGCAGCCAGATCTCACTCAGCGCAGCATCGGGGTGATGGGCGTTATGCAGTACGTTGGCCGCCAGAATGGCGTCCATCGAGGCCGGGGCATAGTTCTGCTGCGCCGCGGGTTGATTAATGTCGTAACGGCCGGTGCGCAGCGCCGTGAAGTGGCCAAAGCGCTGTATCGCGTAGTGGGAAAACCACGGACTCACGTCGGTGTGATGATATTCCCCCTGCTCAGTCAGTGCGGCAAATGCGGGCAAGGTGCTGGCGGTCAGACCGCCGATACCGGCGCCAATCTCCAGCACCCGCGGCGCCGGATGGGCAGCAAGCAGCTGCGACAGTAGCCCGGCGGCAATAGCGCCAAGGTAATCGGCGATAATATTGCCCTGATACAGCGCTTCTGATGCCCGGCTGTCGCCATCGGGAAACAGCAGTGAACTGGCCAGCTGCGGCTGTTTCAATACCGTTTCGATGGCGTTGCTGCTGGCAAACAGCCAGTCAGCAAACAGTTCGCCCTCATCCAGCCAGCTGAGGAACTGGCGCAGACGATGTTTACCATCATCAAGTCGCTGCGCCAGCGCCACCTCCCCTGGTGCACAATCGCTCTGATACCATTGACCCGCCTGCAATATCAGCATACCTTCCGCCGCCAGAATCTGATGCCAGCGCGTCAGTAAACGGTTAAACCGCGGATCAATGCGCAATGCCGTCAGTCGCGCGGCAATGGTCCAGCCCGGTGGCTGGCAAAACCGCAGCTGACGCAAAATGTGCAGCATCATCAGCGGCGCCAGCGCTTCACTTTCCGACTGGAATGCCGCCAGCGCGGCCAGACGACTGGCCGCGGGTAAACGCTCTGCCGCCTGCTGACCGGCGGCAATTAACGGCGCGACCTCCGCTGGCTGCGATTTGATCACCAGCCATGCCACCAGTTGTTGCGCGCCGGCTGGTGTGGTGACCACATCAGCCACGGCGCCCTGCACCGCCTCCTCTGCCAGCAACGCCGCTTCAATCTCACCCAGTTCAATCCGGTGGCCGCCAACTTTTACCTGCGCATCGCGGCGGCCAAGAAATTCAATGCAGCCTTGCAGGTCATAGCGCGCCAGATCGCCGGTGCGATACAGTCGTTCACCACTGTGCGGATGGCAGATAAAGGCAGCGTCAGTACGTGTTGCATCACGCCAGTAGCCGGCCGCCAGCCCGCAACCGGCGATAAACAACTCCCCCGTCACCCCGGCCGGGCGATCGCGCCCCTGCGCATCAAGTACGTAATAGCGCTGATTGGCTAACGGCCAGCCATACGGCACCGCGTGCCACTGCGGCGGCAGGGTTTGCACTTCAAACCAGTTTGACCAGATCGCCGCTTCGGTCGCGCCGCCCAGCGCAATGAGCCGGGCAGCCGGCGCCAGTTGCGGAATATCGGCGACCAGATCGCGTCCAATCCAGTCACCGGACAGCATAATGGCGCGTAGTGCCGGCAACCTTTCGCCGCGGGATCGCGCGTACTCGACCAGCATCGCCATCAGCGACGGCACCGAATTCCAGCAACTGACCTGATGCTGCTGCAATAGTTGCATCCAGTGCGCGGCGTCGCGCATACCCTGCTGTTGCGGCAGCACCAGCGTAGCTCCGGCCGCCAGGGTGGCAAACAGATCAAAAATCGCCAGATCGAAACTGAGCGATGACAGGCCAAATAGCCGGTCGCTGGGCTGGAGTTGCAGACGGGCGCTAACATCAGACAGGGTATTGGCGGTGGCGGCATGTTGCATCGCAACCCCCTTCGGCGTTCCGCTGGAACCGGAGGTGTAGATGATATAGGCGATCTGCGTCAGCGGCGGTAACTGCACCTCTGCCCCTTCCTGCGGTAGCTGTTGCAGAGTAAATGCCTCAAGCTGCGGACATTGCGCGACACAGGTATCATCGGCGATTAACGCCTGCGCCCCGGCCTGCTCTATCACCGAATGCAGACGCGCCAGCGGCCAGTCACAGGCCACCGGCACCAGAATCGCGCCCGCAGCCAACACCCCGAGCGCGGCGATAATTTGCCCGGCCCCTTTCGGCAGGGCAACCACCACCGGCTGATTGCGACAATCCCGCTGATTAAGACGCGCAGCCACCCGCAATGCCTGCTGCGCCAGTTGCCGGTACTGCCACTGCTCGCCATCGGCAATCAGCGCGACCGCCTCAGGTTGCCGGCGCGCCTGGTTAAAGAACCCGGCATGCAGTGGAGCCAACGGCAGCATCAGCTCAGTATGATTAACCGCCTGCCGGATAGCGCGCTGTTCAGCGGGCAGCGGCAGCAGCAGCGGTTGCAGCCACAAGCTGTTGTCTTCCGTCAGCCGGTCCAGCAGTTCGCCATAGGCGGCAAACAGGCGGTCAATCATCCCGTCAGGGAATAGCTCATCGATAACGATCCAGTTATATTCCAGGCTGCCTTTACGCACCATCACCTGGTGATCGAGCCATACCTGCGGCGTGGCGGTGTACAAATATTCCGGCTCGCCCAGCAGATCGGCCCCCTCGACCAGGGTATCAAGATCCATCCCCAGCAAACTGGTAAACACCACTGGCATAGCGCTGCTGTCTGCCATCCCCTGGCGTTTTGCCCGTTCACGCAGGACGTCAACTCCGCCAAAATGGCTGTGAGCCAGCCGTTCCCACAGCATTTGCTGCAGCTCTGCGGCGCGCTGACGAAAAGGCAGCGGCCTGCTGCAGTCAACGCTTAGCAGTAGCACCGAGGTAAAATCCCCAACCAGCTGAGATACATCCGCATGGTAAGGCCGACGATTGAAGTGGGTCAGATTGAGACTAAAGCGCGACTCCTCACACCACAGGGTCAGCAGTTCGCTAAAGGCGGCCAGCAGCATTGCCGAAGGGGTAACGCCCGCCAGTGAAGCCTGCTGCGACAACTGCAACCAGCGCGCGGGCTCGATGCGCCGCTGCAAACGGCGAAAGTGCGGCTGCGCCACCGCTGACGGCTGGCAGCGCAACGGCAGCTGTGGCGCCGGATACAGCTGGTCAAGTCGCGCCAGCCACCAGTCACGATCGCTGGCGTACTGTGCTTTCTGCCGCGCCTGAATTTCCGCCAGCTGATAATCGCGGAAGCTGTAACCGATCTCCGGCAGTGACAGCTGTGGCTGATGATAAAAGCGCTCCAGCTCGGCCAGAACGATATGGAAACTCTGGACGTCAAAGGTTAACAGATCGAGATCGAGATGCACCCGGCAAACCCCTTCGCTCTGCTGACTGCTGCGCAGCTCAAACAGCGGCCACTGGCTGGCATCCAGTACCTGCTGCGACATACGCTCACGGGTAGCGCTCAGCTGCGCATCTCGTTGTTGCCGACTGAGGGCGCGCAGATCGTCACAGGCGATCCGATAGTACGGCACCGCGTTCAGGATGCGCTGCAAACCATTGTCGTCGACACAGGCGCGCATCATGCCGTGACGAGCAATCACCCG
The DNA here is from genome assembly GCF_047308185.1 of Pantoea sp. B65. Lineage (NCBI taxonomy): Bacteria > Pseudomonadati > Pseudomonadota > Gammaproteobacteria > Enterobacterales > Erwiniaceae > Pantoea > Pantoea sp. B65. The sequence continues at coordinate 437,520 of NZ_JAHXPU010000045.1, read as the reverse complement.
ATTCCAGGCCGCCTCAAAGCGCGCAAGGTCAAAATCGTCAATACACCATTCAAAATAGACGTGGCAGGAGACGCCGCCGAGTGCCAGCGACTGGCTGCGACCAATCCAGTAAGCATGTTGAATATCCGTCAGCGGGAAAGGCGGCGAAGCACTCTGCTGCGGCTGTGCCTGCCAGCTTTGCCAGCGCTGCTGGCTTTCGGCAAGCAGCCATCCGCCAGGTTTCAGCAGTTCGTACCAGGGCGCAGGATCCTGCGGAGGCTCGCTGAGCAATACCACGTCAAAACCGGGCTGGCTGAGGCGACGCCGCGATAGCGCATTGTTGATATCCAGGTGCTGCCAGTCGATATCGGGCTGACTTTTTCGCAGCGTGATCTGCTCCAGCCGTGAAGCGACGGCAACCGTGTAACGTGCAGCCTGCTGACGCAACTGGCGCCGCACATCACAGCCTTCCTGTTGTGCCCTGGTTATCTCCAGCAGGTGATACTGCCCGCTGACCGCCTGCGCCATGACCTTAGTCAGCAGTGCGGAAATCTGAGTGTTTTCTGAATTCACCGTGGCTCCTGTTGCGTGACAACAACGTCCCTTACCCGATGGCACCGGCCAAAAATCACCGATTGTTTATTATGCGCAAATCAACTATTTACCAAACGATATTGCAAATGATAATTATTTTTATTACGGTGGCAAGCGAAAGTTTGATGAAAAAAACAGCACAAAGGATAGTGTTTTTCGCTATCGCGGAATTGTGCGAAGGGATGGCAAGGTTGCTTTAATTTTTTACTGGACATCGTGGGCGATGCTTAATTTCACAGTCATCTCACTGTTTGAGGTTTAAGCAAATGGCATCGCATCACCCTTTGTTAAATCGTTTTTCCACCCTGGTTGAGGGCATCGAATTTTATGCTCAACAGCAGGGTGATTTTCCGGCTTTACGTTTCCACGACCACCACGGCGCGGAACAGGTTGTGACCTTTGGGATGGTCGCCGGGCGCTCGCGGGCATTAGCGGCCAAATTGCAGCAGCACTATGCGCCGGGGACTACCGCGCTGATCCTCTATCCGTCCGGCGTCGACTATGTCATCACGCTGCTGGCCTGTTTCTATGCCGGTGTGATTGGCGTGCCGGTCAACTTATCCGGCCCGGCCCGCGTCAAACGCGTGCTGAGCAAGCTTGATGCGATTGCCGAAGATTGCCAGCCAGCGATGATTCTTACCGGAGCGGAAATCATTGATCTCTCCGGCGACGATCTGACTGCTTTTGCCAGACAGCATCAACTGGCGCTGATCGACACCCAGTCCGATGATGATGAATACTGGCAGCCACGCTGGCAGTTGCCTGAAATTAATGGCGATACCATCGCCTTTCTGCAATACACTTCCGGCTCGACCGGACAACCGAAAGGGGTGATCAATCGCCACCGTAATTTACTGGCGAATCTCGATTTTCTCAGTTGCCTGACGCTACCGTCACCGCAGTGCGTGGTGGTCAGCTGGCTACCGCTGTATCACGATCTCGGGCTGATTATGGGCATCCTCTCGCCATTACTGTTCGGTAATACGGCGGTCTATCTGCCACCGGCGGCGTTTGTAAAAGATCCGCTGCGCTGGCTGGAGCTGGCAAGCCAGCTGCGCGGCACCGTGCTGCCCTGTCCGAATTTTGCCCTGCAACGCTGCACCGACGCAGCCCGCCAACAGCCTGAGCGGGTGGCAGGCTGGGATCTGTCATCGATTGTCAGCCTGGTGCCCTCCGCCGAGCCGGTCTCTGCGCAACAGCTGGAGGCATTCTGGCACTGCTTTAAGGCCTGCGGATTACGGCGTGAGGCGCTGAAACCCTCTTACGGACTGGCGGAAGCGACGCTAATCGCTGCGGGTAACAGCGCCAGCGAGCCGGTCTATCTGGATATTGACAAGCAGGCGCTACTGCGCAATCAGGTGCAGATTGCTGAACATGCCAGCAACCGCACCCGTCGCTATGTCGGCTGCGGCAATGAATTTGGCGGCCAGGATGTGCAAATTGTCGACCCCGACAGCCATCTGCCGCAGCCTGCCGGTTATAGCGGTGAGATCTGGATTAGCGGTAAGGCAGTGGCTGCCGGCTACTGGCAACGTGAACAGCAGAGTCGACAGACCTTTGCCGCCCGCCTGGCGCAGGATCGCTCCGGACGGCGCTATATGCGTACCGGCGATCTCGGCTTTCTCCATCAGGGACAGCTGTTTATCACCGGCCGTCTGAAAGATATTCTGATTGTGCGCGGCCAGTGCCACTATCCGAACGATATTGAAACCACGGCAATTGCCGCCCATCCGCTGGCGCTGGCTGATGGCGCCGCCGCGTTTTCCTGTCAGCATCACGATGAAGAGCGGCTGGTGGTGGTGCTGGAGACGCAGCGCGCCGATGACCGGACACTGCAACAACTGGTGGCAGATGTCAGACAGGCAATTGCCGAACAGCATCAACTGGCGGTATGGCGGGTAGTACCGATCCGCAAAGGTACCCTGCTGCGCACCACCAGCGGCAAAGTTCGTCGGCGCGCCCTGAGCGAAGCCTGGCAACAGCGGCGACTGCATGTTTTATGGGACGAGAGCGCAGCGCAGCAGCCGGTTGCGCCGCATAGCGGCGAGCTGGTCAGCTGGATCTGTCAGCAGGCGGCGGAACTGCTGGGCAATGTGACCGCGCGCAATATCGATCCGCGTCAGTCGCTGTTTAGCTATGGCCTTGATTCGGTGGGCGCCGCCACCCTGCTGGCGAGGATCCGCCAGCAATTCCAGCTTGATATTCCTGACAGCGCGCTGTTTGACAGCCCGGCCGCCAGTACGCTGGCAGCGCGAATTAGCGCGCTACAGCAACCCGCGCTGCCGACAGCGACCTCTGCCGCAGGTTGCGCGGTGGATGAGCCGGTCGCGATTATTGGCATGGCATTCCGTCTGCCGGCAGCCAACGGTGAAGAGGCACAAACGGATGAGCAGTTCTGGCAACTGCTGCTGGATGGCGGCTCGGCGATCCGTCCTATGCCCGCCGAGCGTTTTCGCAGCAATGAAGAGATCCCTGGTTTTGGCGCCTTCCTTAATCGCCCGGCAGACTTTGATAGCGCATTCTTTGCTATGTCGCCGCGCGAGGCGATCAACACCGATCCGCAGCAACGGTTGCTGCTGGAAGTGAGCTGGCATGCGCTGGAGGATGCCGGTCTGCGTCCTTCGCGGCTGAAAGGCGCCGATGTTGGCGTTTTTGTCGGAATTGGTACCGGCGACTACGCCCATATCCCCTTTATTACCGGCGACAATACACATCTTGATGCCTACTACGGCACCGGTAACTCCTTCGCCGCCGCCTGTGGCCGTCTCTCTTACTTTTACGGCTGGGAAGGCCCGTCGATAGCGGTCGATACCGCCTGCTCATCAGCCCACAGCGCGCTGCATATGGCCTGTCAGGCGCTGCGCCTCGGCGAGTGTGAAATGGCGATGGCGGCCGGCGTGAAACTGCAGTTGCTACCCGAAGTTGATCAGGTGCTGCATAAGGCGGGCATGCTGGCCGCGGACGGCCAGTGTAAAACCTTCGATGCCAGTGCTGACGGCTATGTGCGCGGTGAAGGCTGCGTCGCTTTTCTGCTGAAATCTCTGTCGCAGGCACAGGCGGACGGCGATCATATACGCGCAGTGATCCGCGGCAGCCTGGTACGTCAGGACGGCGCCAGCAGCAGCCTGTCCGCGCCAAACGGCGAGGCGCAACGCCGTTTACTGCAGCGGGTACTGCAGCGCGCCGGGCTGCAGCCGGATGATATTGACTATATTGAGCTGCACGGCACCGGTACGCGCCTTGGCGATCCGATTGAGTATCAGTCGGTGGCCGAGGTATTTAACGGTCGCCAGACCGCTGCGCCGCTGTGGCTCGGTTCGGTAAAAACCAATATTGGCCATCTGGAAGCCGCTGCCGGCGCCTCCGGGATGGTCAAAGCCATCCTGGCGCTGGAACATGCAGTGATCCCGCCGCATATTGGTCTTAATCAGCTGAATCCACTGATCGATTTAGCGATTATCCCGGCACGCTTACCGGCGCAAGCGCAAGCCTGGCCGGTGCGCAATCAACCACGACGGGCCGGTGTCACCTCCTATGGTTTTGCCGGTACGCTGGCGCATGTGGTGCTGGAACAGGCGCCGGCCAGCATCAGCGCGCCGGCAGACGACAATCGGCAGCCGCAGCTGTTTCTGATCTCGGCGCAATCCATCGAATCCCTGCAGCAGTTGCGCCAGCTATGGTTGCAACGGCTGGACAGCGACCTGCCGCTGGCGTCACTGGCCGCCAGTCTGGCGCGCCAGCGCGAACATCACAGTTTACGCCTGGCGCTGGTTGCCAGCGAAAGTGGCGAGCTGCGCGACGCGCTGAGTCAGGCAACGCCCGGCGATGCGGTTAATGCGCCGCCGCGGGTCGGCTTTATGTTCACCGGCCAGGGAGCGCAGTATGCCGGGATGACACGCCAGCTGTATCAGCAGGAACCGGCGTTTCGCGCTGCTCTTGATGCTGCCGAGGCCGCAATCGTTCCGTGGCTGGGGGAGTCGCTGCTGGCGCTGATGTTTGCCGACGAGAGCGATCGCCTGAATCAAACCGCCATCACCCAACCGGCGCTGTTTGCTGTTGGCTACGGGCTGGCCCGCCTGTGGCAGAGTTACGGCGTTCAGCCGGTGGTGCTGCTTGGTCACTCCATTGGTGAGTTTGCCGCGCTGGTGATTGCCGGATCCCTGAGTCTCGCCGATGCCGCCCGTCTGATGGTACAGCGTGGCGCCTTAATGCAGGCGCTGCCGGCCGGCGGCGGTATGCTGGCGGTACGTTTAAGCGCCGAAGCGCTGCAACAGCGTCTTGCGGATCTGACGCCAGAAGAAAGCGCGCAGGTGGCGATTGCGGCACTGAATGGCGAAGAAGATAGCGTAGTGGCCGGAGCGCTACCGCTACTAACGCAATTACGCCAACGGCTGGAGCAGGAGAATATCAGCGCCCGCCCACTTACCGTGTCTCATGCTTTTCACTCACCGCTGCTTGATCCGATGCTGGATCAGTGGCAACAATGCTGCGACTCCGTCGCCACTCTGCCGCCAGCAATACCGCTGATTTCAACCCTTAGCGGCGAAGCCCTGACCCGGGCGCCGAATGGCGACTACTGGCGTCAGCATGCCCGCCAGACGGTACGTTTCCACCAGGCGCTGTCGGTGGCGGCGCAGCAGTGCGACCTGCTACTGGAGATTGGCCCGCATGCCATTCTCAGCGCGCTGGCGCAGCGTCATCTGCTCAGCAATCCCCCGGCGCATCCGCTGACGCTGGTCGCCAGCCAGCGCCGCACCAGCCCACAGCTGCTCAGCTGGCGCGAAGCCCTGCGCGACCTTTATCTGCGCGGCGTGAATTTTGCCTGGGATAATCCGGCGTGCGCGGCCTTTAACCAGCCCCTGCTGTCGCCACGTCAGCTGCCGCGTTATCCGTTCCACCGGCAAACCTACTGGCTTGACTATGATGGCGATGCGCCACGCGAACCGCTGCCGTTACAGCCACTACCGGTGCACAGCAGTGCGCAGGCGGTGGCGCTGTATAACCAGCAATGGGAGGCCATCACCACACCGCCCGCCAGCAGCCAGCAGCGCCGCTACTGGCTGCTGGGCGATGAAGAGAGCTGTCATCATCTCGCCGATAGCTTTGCCGCGCAGAAGATTGATGCCCGCTATTGTACCGATCCGCAGCAACTGATCGCCGCATGGCAGCAGGAGGATGTGGCGCTATATCTGCCGCCGCCGGAAGAGGCGGTCTGGTCGCTAATCGAACTGCTGCAGCAAGTTCAGCAGTTGAAAGGCGTATTGCGCCTGATGCTGATCACCCGCCAGGGGCAAGCCCCCGTTCAGCAAGCCTGTGATGTCGATCAGGCGGCGCTTTGGGGCGCCGCACGGGCGCTGGCGATTGAGTACCCGGCCTGTAAATGGCTGATGCTGGATATCGCCGCTGAAACCGGCATCTGGCAACTGGCGAATGCGGTGCTGCGGGCCGCCAGCTGCTTCGGCGCAGAAGATGCCCTGTGCCTGCGCCAACAGCAGTGGCTGCATCCCTGTCTGACACCGGCAGATAGCAGCATGCTGACGGCAGAGGATGAATTCCGCATTGATGCCGAATCCGCTGTGCTGGTGGTTGGTGCCTGGGGGGCGCTCGGCCGCCATATCAGCGAGTGGCTGATCCATCATGGCGCACGCCATCTGGTCCTCACCGGTCGCCAGGCGCCGCGCCGCAATCTGCAGGCCTGGTTACAGCACTGGCGCAGCCGGGGCATCACGCTGACCTGTGTGGAGGCGGATATCGCCGAACCGGCGTCGGTCGCCGCGCTATTTAGCCGGATTGCCGCCACTGGCTCTACACTGACCGGGGTATTCCACTGTGCCGGCGTCGGGCGCTTTAATCCGCTGGAGACCATTACCCGTGAAGATTATCAGGCGGTAGCGGCGGCGAAAATCACCGGCACCCGCCTGCTGCATCAGTTTACCCGGGAGCTGCCGCTGCGCTGGTTTGTTTGCTTTACCTCGATTTCCGGCGTCTGGGGCTCGCGCCTGCAGATTCACTATGGCGCGGCCAACGCCTGGCAGGATGCGCTGATGCGTCAGCGTCGCCATCAGGGCTTAGCAGGACTGAGTATCTCGTGGGGGCCGTGGAGCGGTGGCAGCGGCATGTCGGAAGTGGATGCTTCTCTGCTGCAATATTTACGGATGGCGGGAATTCAGCGCCAGCCGCCGGCCCGCTATCTGGCGACACTGGATAAGCTGTTTGCCGCTGGCGTCGGCGCGCCCGATTTTCCGGCGGTATGGCTGGCGGCAGAGGTCGACTGGCAGAAATTTGTTCCGCTATTCGCTCTCTACAGCCCTGTGCAGCTATTTAACCGCTGCGTAACGCAGCAGCAGCAAACTGCGGTGGCGGCCAGCGAGTTGCCGACCGCTAACCTGCATCAGCTGGGGCGTGCGGAACAACAGCAGATAATCCATGATTTTGTGCGTAATGAGCTGGCGCGCACCCTGCGCATTGCACCGCACAGTATTCAGCCTGACAGCGAACTGCTGGCTCTGGGAATGGATTCAATTCTGATTATGGACTTTTCCCGCCGCTGCGACAGCGAGCTGGGTATTACCTGTCCGCTGAAAGCGCTGTTTGAACACAGCACACCGGCGCGCCTGATCGCCTTCCTCACCGGGCAGCTGAACAGCGCCGCCCCGGCAACGGCCAGTGAAATGCGCATCACGCACCATGCGGCGCAGCGCTATGCCCCCTTCCCGCTGACTGAACTGCAATATGCCTACTGGATTGGCCGTCAGGAACACTATCCGCTGGGCGGCGTCGCCTGCCATGCTTTTTTGGAAGCGGACGCGCCGCAGGCGCTGGATATTCCCCGCCTGCAGCGCTGCTGGAACCTGCTGATTGCGCGTCATGATGCGCTGCGTCTGATTATTGCCGAAGATGGCCGCCAGCGCATACTGGCGGATGTGCCGGAGTATCAGATTGCGGTTGCCGATATGCAACACGCCAGCCAGGCGCAGGTGCAACAGCACTGTGAGCAGTGGCGTACCGTCCTGTCCCATCAGGTGCTGCCAACCGATCGCTGGCCATTATTTGATCTACGCGTGACCCGCTTACCGAATGGCGGCAGTCGCCTGCATATCAGTATTGATATGCTGATCAATGACGCCACCAGTAGCCAGATTTTGTGGGACGAACTGGTGGCGCTGTACCGCGCCGACGGCAGTCTGACCCAGGCGGGACTGCAACCGTTCAGCATCAGTTTCCGTGATTATGTGCTGGCGAAACAGAACCGTGAAGGCGCTCGTCTGCAGCAGTGGCAACAAGATCGCGACTACTGGTTACAACGCCTGCCAACCCTGCCAGCAGCGCCGCAGCTGCCGCTGATCGCAGAAAATCTAAGCCGCGTCCATCCACAGTTCAGCCGCCGCCAGCGCACGTTGTGCGCCGCTGCCTGGCAGAAGCTGCGCGCACGCGGTGCAAGTTACAACGTCACGCCTGCATCGCTTTTAATTGCCGCCTTCTCTGAAGTGCTGGCCAGCTGGAGCAGTGAGCCAAGCTTCAGCCTTAACCTGACGATCTTTGATCGCCTGCCGTGGCACGACGATGTGCCGCAGATGGTGGGCGACTTTACCGCGGTAACCTTGCTGGCGCTGGATCATCAGCAGCCGCTCAGCTTCGCCGGGCGTGCCGCGCAGGTCAATCAGCAAGTGCTGGAAAGTCTGCAATATCGTAGTTTCAGCGCCGTGGAGGTGCTGCGTGAATGGAATCGCGGGCGTGAGCAGCAGGCGCAGGTCGCTATGCCGGTGGTATTTACCAGCCAGCTGGGGGTTAATGACCCGACCAAAGGCGCAACAGAAAGCCCGCTGGGTGAAATTATCTACGGTATCAGCCAGACGCCGCAAGTGTGGCTCGATCACCAGGCCTGCGAGCAGGACGGCGCACTGGTGTATAACTGGGATGCGGTCGATGAGCTGTTCCAGCCAGGCGTTCTCGATGCGATGTTTAACGCCTATGCGCAATTGCTGGAGCAACTGGCCGCCGATGAGCAGTGGTGGCAGCAACCGTTGCCTGCGCTGCTGCCCGCGGCGCAGCTGGTGGTTCGCCGTTCAGTTAATGCCACCGCGGCGCCACTGAGTGAGGAGACCCTTGACAGTCTGTTCTTCGCACGCGCCGCGACGCAACCGCAGGCCCGCGCGCTGATTGCCGCTGAAGGCCACTGGAGCTATCAGCAACTGGCGGACTGGAGCCGCGGCGTGGCGCACCAGTTGCTGGACGCCGGTGTGGCACCCGGAGATCGCGTGGCGGTAGTAATGCATAAAGGTGCGGCACAGGTTGCCAGCTGTCTGGCGATTCAGGCGCTGGGCGCAGCCTATGTGCCGCTCTCTGCCGATACCCCTCCCGCGCGTCTGCAAACCATTTTGCATGGCAGCAATATCCGCGTGTTGCTGACCCAGCCGGACTATCGCCACGCGCTGGCAACTTTCGCCCACTGCGTGGTGGTCGATGCCGCACAGCCGGAAACCGCCAGCGCCTTACCGCCAGTGCCACGTCAGATCAGCGATGCCGCATATGTTATCTATACCTCCGGTTCGACCGGCGTCCCGAAAGGGGTGCTGATCGATCACCGCGGCGCGGTAAATACCGTGCTGGATATTAACCGGCGTTTTGCGGTTGATAGCGATGCCGTGGTGCTGGGACTATCGGCGCTGTGGTTTGATCTTTCAGTCTGGGACATCTTTGGCACCCTGGCGGCTGGCGGCACCCTGCTGCTGCCGGAAGCGGAAGCGACACGCGATCCGGCACGCTGGCTGGCGCTGATAAAAAGCGACAACGTCACAATTTGGAACTCAGTGCCTGCGTTACTGGACCTGCTGTTGACGGAAGCGGATTACCACCCACAGGCGCTTTACGCGCTGCGCCACGTGTTCCTCAGCGGCGACTGGATCCCGCTGCATCTGCCGCAGCACCTGAAAAATCTGGCGCCGCAAGCCACGCTGGTGGCGATGGGCGGCGCCACCGAAGCCTCCATCTGGTCCAACTGGTTTGTGGTTGATCGCCTTGAGAATCACTGGAAAAGTATTCCCTATGGCTGGCCGTTAACCAATCAGGCATATCAGGTGCTGGACAGTCAGCGGCGTCCCTGCCCGGACTATGTGACTGGCGACCTGTGGATTGCCGGGTGCGGCGTGGCGCTGGGCTATGAGAACGACCCGCAACGCACCGCTGCCAGCTTTATTGAGCATAACGGCGAGCGGTTGTACCGCACCGGTGACCTGGCGCGTTACTGGCCGGATGGTACGCTGGAGTTCCTTGGCCGCCGCGATCATCAGGTGAAAATTGCGGGTAACCGCATCGAACTGGGTGAAATTGAAGCGGCACTGCAACAGCATCCGGCTATCCGCGATGCGGTAGTCGATACGCTGGGCAACGAAGCGGGTGAAAAGCGACTGGCGGCGTGGCTGGTGCTGGACGCCAACCCGCAGGCGCTGAGTCAGCAGATCAGCGCTGATGCGCCGCTGGCCAACGCTCAGCCGCTGACTGAGGTTGCCCGCCGCCAACTGGCGCAGCAGAGCCCTCAGCCGGATAACCAGCAGCTACAGCAGTTCTGGCGGCTGATCGACGACCTCGGTGCACGGGCGATTGCCGATACGCTGGCCGCCGCAGGCGCAGTACTTAATCCGGCGACGGAATTTGTTACCCTGGCGCAGCAATGGCAGCAGCAGGCGCAGCAGACTATTCCGGCATGGGAGAATTTACTGGCGCAGGCCGCAGAGTTTGCCCTGCCGCGGGCGGCGCTGATACGCCTGCAACAGGGCGCCAGCGATCGCCTGCAGGTGTTACGCGGTGAAGCCAGTGCGCTGGAGCTGTTCTACAGCGATGATGATGCCCTGTCACCCGAGCAGCTGACGCAGGCCAATCCACTCAGTGCGCCGCTGACCAGCGCCCTGGCGGCAGTGATCCGTCAACTGGCCGCACAACTGGGGCGGGCGCCGCGTATAATTGAAATTGGCGGACGCAGCGGTGTGGCCAGCCACACCCTGCTGGCGCAACTCGACGATGTGGCGCTGGATTATCACTTTACTGACGCTTCACCGTTATTGGTACAGCAGGCACAGACGCGCTTAGCCGGTTATCAACTCCAGTTTAGCGTGCTGGATAGCGAACAGTCGCTGGCGCAGCAAGAGATCAGCGGCCATTGCTATGATCTGGTCGTGGCATTTAATGCCCTGCACCGTAGCCGCCATATCCCGCGTTTATTGCAGCGTATCGCCACCCTGTTACGCCCTGGCGGCTGGCTGCTGGCGCCGGAAATGACGCGTAACAGCACCTTCCAGCTGGCCACGGTAGCGCTGCTGGAGGCCGGTTACAGTCAGCTGGAAGATCAGCGACGTGAGCAGCAACTGCCGCTGCTGAATGTCGGCCAGTGGCAACAGCAGTTACAGCAACAGGGCTATCCGTTGCAGGCGATGTTGACGCTGCCGCTACTGGACGACGGCGGTCTGCATCTGTTAATGGCGCAAATGCCTGACAGGCTGTGGCAGTTCGCGCCGTCGAAAGTCAGTGACTATCTTGCCACCCTGCTGCCTGGCTATATGGTGCCGCAAATCATAATGGCGCTGGATGCGCTGCCGCTCAGTGCAACCGGCAAAGTCGCGCGCGCCCTGCTGCCGCGTCCGGGCGTCGACGCCAGGCTACAACCGCCAGCGCCGGCCAGCGCATGGCAGGGCAGCGATGCCAGCCTCGCCACTCTGTGGGCGGCCTTACTCGGTGGCGACCACCCCGCCGCCGGCGCCCACTTCTTTGAATCGGGCGGCGATAGTCTGACCGCTGTCCGGCTGGTGGAAAAAATCCGCCATCAGTTGCAACGGCAGGTTGCCCTGCGCGATTTGTTTATCACGCCGCGCTTTGGCGATTTCGCCGCCAAAGTGGCCGCCGCGCCGCTATGGCAGGAAGCACAGCAACAATGGCTGGCGGATGACGCTCAGCGCTATCAGCCCTTCCCGCTCACCGACGTGCAGCAGGCCTACTGGATCGGCCGCCAGAGTGGTCTTAACCTGAGCGGCGTCTCCACCCACCTGTATGTGGAGATCGATGTCGCGGATCTGAGTCACCACGCGCTGCAAAGCGCCTGGCAACGGTTGGTGACGCGCCACGATATGCTGCGGGCGGTGATCGACGACGCCGGTTATCAACGGGTGCTTGAGCAGGTGCCGGCGTATCAGATTCAGTGTCAGGACCTGCGTAACGCCAGTAGCAGCCAGCGCGATCGCTGGCAGCAGCAAACCCGCGCGGCGCTCAGTCATGAAGTCCATGACAGCCGCCACTGGCCGCTGTTTACCATACGTGCCGCTCAGCTCGATAACACTATGGTCCGGCTGTGCATCAGCCTCGATAACCTGATTTGTGACGGGCGTTCAATGGTGATGTTGCTGGCGGAATGGGCGCAACTGGCGCGTCAGCCTGAAACAGAGCTGCCCGCTATGGCTATTCGCTTTCGCGACTATGTGCTGGCGCAGGAGAAATGGCCGCTGCGCGCCAGCTGGCAGGCGGCGCTGAACTACTGGCTGGATCGACTCGATAGCCTGCCAGCGGGTCCGCAGTTACCGCTGACTGAACACGCCCCGCAGGCAATGCCGCAGTTTATTCGCCGCGAATCACGTCTCAGTAGCCGTCAGTGGCAGACACTGCGTGATAACGCTGCCGACGCCGCCATTACGCCGAATGCGCTATTGCTCACCGTCTGGAGTACCGTGCTGGCTAACTGGAGTCGCGAAGCCCACTTCACTCTGAATCTGACGCTATTTCAGCGTCCGGATATCCACCCTCAGTTGCCGTTGGTTGTCGGCGACTTTACCTCACTCAGCCTGCTGGCCTGTGATATGCGCGGCACGGCGGACTTCACCAGCCGGGCCTGCGCGCTGCAACGACAGCTGTGGGAAGATCTCGGCCATAGCGAGGTTTCTGCTGTACGGGTACTGCGTGAAGCAGCGCGCCGTCGCGGACGCATCGACGCGGTCGCGATGCCGGTGGTGTTTACCAGTGGGCTGGGGGTTGATGCTGGCGGCAGCGACAGCAGCGTTGCCGCCGACTGGTTGGGGGAATTTGGCTGGAGCGTCAGCCAGACGCCGCAGGTATGGATCGACCATCAGGTGGTGGAACGCCGCGGTGAACTGGTATTCAGCTGGGACTGTGTTGATGCGCTGTTCCCGGCAGGGCTGCCACAGCAAATGTTCGACCACTACTGTCATCTGCTGGCGGCGCTGGCTGAGCGCAGCGAGCTCTGGCAGCAGGATCTTGCCGCACTGCTGCCGCCCTGTCAGTGGCAATCAACCGCTACCCCAGCGCCGGTGATGGAAACCGTAACCGATCGACCACAGCACGGTAGTGATGCCATCGCCGCGGTTATCTGTGAACAGTTACAGCGCATCGCCGGACTCGGCGAAGTAGCGCCGCAGATCAACTTCTTTGAGGCGGGCGCCACTTCCCTGCACCTAATTCGCCTGCGTCAGGCGCTGCAGCAGAAGCTGAAAGTGGAACTGCCGGTGGTGGAGTTGTTTAACCGCCCGAATGCACGCGCCCTGGCCAACTGGCTGGCACGTCAGGAAGAGACGGTAACTGAACCGGCCAGTGATATCAGCGAACGGCGGCAGGCGCGTCAGCGTCGTCGTCAGCAACGTCAACGTTAATGCAGACATGGAAAAGTAAGCTAATGAACCCATTTAATTCCGAGCAGTTTACCCGCCAGTATGGCGATACATTGCCCATCGCCATTATCGGTGCGGGATGTCGTTTCCCGCATGCGGCATCTGTGTTTGAGTTCTGGCGGCGGATTGCCGACGGCGAAGAGCTGATTTCACGTTTTGACGCCCGGGCGCTACAGCGCGCCGGCGTCGACCCGGCGTTGTTGCAACGCCCTGACTATGTTCCCGCTGCCGCGGTGGTGGAGGATGCCGACCGCTTTGAGTGGCGCTTCTTTGGCTATTCGCGTCAGGAGGCAGAGAGCATCGACCCGCAGCAGCGCCTGTTTCTGATGTGTGCCTGGGAAGCGCTGGAAATGGCAGGTTACCCGCCGGCGACACTGAACGCGCGTACCGGGGTGATCGGCTCCGCCCGGATGAGCACTTATCAGCTGGCGCAGCGCGAGGATGCGCAGCAGATTGTTTCACCCCAGGTGTTTCACAAGCTGATGGGTAATGACAAAGATTACCTGGCGACGCGCGTCGCCTACAAACTGGGGCTGCGCGGTCCGGCTTATACGGTACAAACCGCCTGCTCCAGTTCGCTGATCGCCATCCATCTGGCCTGTGAGGCGATCGCCAGCGGCGATGCCGAGATGATGCTGGCCGGCGGCGCCAGCCTGAGCTTCCCGCAGCAGGCAGGCTATTTCTGGCGTGAAGGAATGATCTTCTCTGCCGACGGTCACTGCCGCCCGTTTGATGCCGATGCCAATGGCACCCTGGTGGGCAATGGCGCCGCAGTGGTGCTGCTAAAACGTCTCGACCGCGCGCTGGAAGATGGCGATGCGATTTTGGCGGTGATCCGCGGCACCGCCACCAACAACGATGGCAATGACAAAGCCGGTTTCACCGCACCGTCACTCAGCGGCCAGCGCGATGTGATCCGCGATGCGCTGGCAATGGCGGGTGTCGGCGCCGATACCATTGGTCTGGTTGAAGCGCATGGCACCGCTACCTCTCTGGGTGACCCGCTGGAAGTCAACGCTCTGACCGAAGCCTGGGCACCCTGGACGCCGCAGCCGCAGCAGGCAGCCATCGGTTCGCTAAAAAGTAATCTCGGCCATCTTGATACCGCAGCCGGTATTGGCAGCCTGCTGAAAGCCGGACTGGCCATCTGGCAGCGGCAGATCCCGCCGAGTATTAATTTTTCACGCCCTAATCCGGCGATTAACTTCTCCGCTTCGCCGTTCTATGTTCCGCAGCAGTTGCAACCCTGGCCGGCTGGCGGCACGCCGCTGCGTGCCGCCGTCAGCGCCTTTGGCATTGGTGGCAGTAACGCCCATGCCATCCTCGAAGCGGCTCCGGCGGCGGAAAGCCAGCCGGATAACGGCCAGCCGCTGTTACTGTTGCTTTCCGCGCGCAGCGAAAACAGCCTGCGTGCGCTGGCGCAGCAGCATCTGTTGCGCCTCAGCGACCGTGAAGCCGGTTTTGATGCCCACGCCTATGGCGCCACCAGTTTTTATCACCGTACGCTGTTTAACCAGCGTCTGCTGCTGTGCGCCGCCGATATTGATGGCTGGATTGCTCTGCTGCTGGATATTAGCGAACAGGGCCCCGGTTTCCAGCAGCAACCGCTGACCGGCGCAGCAGGGGTCAGCGCCGTCGTCGCCAGCCATAACGCTGAAATTCCGCCAGCTCTGCTGCGCCAGCTGACTCAGGTCACTCCGCAGTGGCACGATATTATTGCGCCTGTCAGCCGCCGTGCGCTGCTGCCGGTGACCCCATTTGACGGTGAACGCTGCTGGTATGAGACGTCGGTCGCCAGCCCGCAGCCCGCCGACGGCTGGCAGGCACTGTGCGAAAGCGCCCGACATACCGCCAGCGAACGTGGTGCGCAACTCGATCTGGCATTGCTGGAAGAGGAAGATCGCTGCGTCGATGCTCTGCATCAACACTATGTCAGCCAGATGCTGCAGCAGATGCAGTTACTGCAAAAACCGCAGCAATTCCTGAACGTGACACAGTTAATGCAGGCCGCAGGCATTCCGCCGCGCTACTATGATCTGATGCAGCGCCTGCTGCGCGATCTGGCCGCCAGCGGCGCGCTGCAGCAGCGTCAACAGGATGGCGAGCTTTGCTATGGTGAATTGCGCCCGGCGGCGATTGATGTTGACGGCTGGCTGACGCGGATGCGCGCCGCCGGTTATCAGCATCTGGCGCAGTTAATAGCCCGTACCGGCCCCGAACTGGGCGCGATGCTGCGCGGCGATATCGATCCGGTTAGCGTGGTGTTCCCGGCGGCATCCACTGCCGATGTCGAACATATGTATCAGGAGCAGCCCTGGTCACGTTATTTCAATCAGATCGCCGCTCAGGCGCTGGCGGCGCTGGCACAGCACAGCCATCAGCCGCTGGCGATCCTCGAGATCGGCGGCGGCACCGGCGGCACCACCCAGGATCTGTTACGCGCACTGCCTGCAGGCAAGTGCGAACATTACAGCTTTACCGATCTCGGCAGCCTGTTTCTGCAACGGGCGCGGGATAAATTTGCCGCCTGGCCGTTTATCGATTATCTGCCATTTGATATGGAGCAGCCAGCAACCCGACAGGGGCTGCCGCGACGGCAATATGACGCGATTGTCGCTGCCAACGTTCTGCACAATGCGGCGGACTTACGCCGGATGCTGCGTAACCTCGCCAGCGTGCTGAAGCCTGGCGGTGTATTGCTGATGCGCGAAATCACCGCGCCCAAAAAACTGTTCGACTTTGTCTTTGGTGCGCTGGTACCACCGATTAGCGACACCGACTTGCGTCATGGCGAACTCTTCGCCTCGCAGCAGGACTGGCAGTCGGCCCTGCAGGATGCCGGTTTTGTCCAGTTCGCCGCCTGTCCGGCGGCCAATCAACCTGCCGCAGCGCTGGGCGAACAGATTATTATGGCGCGCATCGCCGCCGCCCCGGCACTCTCCCCGGCGGCGGCGATTCACTTTACCATCGCTGCCGACTGCTCAGAAAAGAGTCTGCTGAACGCAGCGCTAACCGCTCTGGCAACGGAAACGCCGGCCCGCCTGACACAGGTAGTGTGGCATTGCGATCCGCAGGGCGCGGGGGATCCGCTGGTGGTGACGCTTTGTCAGCAACAGCAAACGGTGCAGGCATTTATTGCCGATACGCCGTTGTTCAGCGCCCGTCTCTCTGCGGCGCGGGTAGCGAGCGTGGAAGCGACTGTGCGTCCACGCCATCTGCCACAACCCTGGCGGCAGCAGGGTGCGCTGTATCACTGGCAGTGGCAGCCGCTAAAGCTGACGCCATCGGGCCGCGCCACCCGCTGGCAGCAACTGACCATCCCGGCGGATCAGGCGGCGCAGCCTGCGCTGTTTACCCAGTTACAACAGCGGCTGGCAGCTGGCGGTACCCTGTTGCTGTGCGCAGAGGGATTGCTGCATCACCATGGCTCTGAGCATGCGGCCAGCTGGCTGCCCGGTTTGCTGACCGTCGCCCGTCACGAATATCCTGACAGCCGCATTAAGTTAATTGATAGCGGTGGTCTGCCGCAACCGCTGGACGACGTACTATGTCAGCAGATTGCCGCCAGCGATGCCGATCAATTTCGCTGGCAGGATGGCGGCTGGCACAGCGTTCAGCTGCAACGCACTGCGCTAACAACCGCCCCGCTGCCCGCTGACGGTTGCCATATATTCACCGGCGGCCTGTCGCCGCTGGGGCTGGCCCTTGCCGATGAACTGGCCGCTCAGGGTGCGAGTAAATTGGTGTTTCTCGGCCGCCGGGGGCCGCGCAGCGATCAGCAGCAGCAACTGGCGGCCCTGCGCCAGCGTGGGGTGGAAGTGGTTATTGATGCGACAGTGGATATGCGCGATCAGGCGGCCTTAACGGCCGCGCTGGAACGCATTGTGCGTCAGCATCTGCCGATCGCCACCCTCTGGCATCTGGCCGGTGTGGTACATGATACCCCGGTCGCCCGCCTGAGCTGGCAGACATTGCAGGAGACGCTGGCGGCCCGCCTGGCACCGGCGCAGCTACTGGATCGCTGGCAGTCGCGCCTGCAACCAGCGCAAACCGTTTACTTCTCTTCCGCCGCTACGGTATTTGGTCCGCAGGGCCAGGGCGCGCATGCTGCCGCCTGTGGCGCGCTGGAGAGTCTGGCGCAGCAGCGCTGCGCACGCGGCCATGACACCCTTGCCGTTGCCTGGGGATACTGGCAGATAACCGAGTCGGCCTCACCGCAGTTGGCTGAACGCCTCGCTGCCGGGGGGATGGCGGCACTGGCGACCGACAGCGCGCTGACACTATTGCAGACGGCGCGTGCTGGCGCACAGCCGGTGGTAGCGGCGATGCAGGTTGACTGGCACAAACTGGCGACCGGACAGCTGGCCGCCGCCGATGCCGGTCGCTTCGCTCAGTTTCTGACAGCGGGCAATTCACCAGCGGTGGTCAGCGATGCGGCTGAACCGCAGGAAGAACTGCAGCTGGAGCGCTATCTGCGCGAGACTCTGGCGCGCCAGCTGAACTGTGCGCCAGAACTGATCGGCGCCGACAGCAATCTGGTACAGCTGGGCCTCGACTCCCTGCTGTTCCTCGATCTGAATGAAACCCTTGGCCGCGATCTCGGGGTGAAACTGAATGCCGAAAATGTGTTCCGCGCCGCCAGTGTCAAAGAGTTGCTCGCCGCCCTGCGCCAGGAGATGGCGGCGCAGCCCGATAACGTGTCGTTACTGCGCCGGGCGCTGGATGAACTGGAAGACGCACAGCCAGGCTGGCTGGATCAACGCGGAGATATTGCCCGCCAGGCGCCGTCAGCGACGCTATTGCCGCTGACGCCATTGCAGCGCCTGCGCTGGCGACAGCATCCGCAGGCGCCGCGGTTGCTGTATGTCGAATACGATAAGCCTGATGATTTCCCGCTGGACGCTTTCGAACGGGGCTGGCAGCGTCTGCTGGCGCGTCATCCGATGCTGCGGGCAGCCATCTCGCCGCAGGGGGAAATCATCCTCGCCGACGCGATACCCGGGCTTTCCATGCAGCGTTATCACTGGGGTGATCTGACGCCAGAGGCGCTGCTGAACCGGCAACTGGCATTGCGTGCAGCGCTGTCCCGGCATCAGTTCGACCTGCAACAACCGCCGCAGATCGTGCTGGCGGTCAGCGCCAGCGGCCAGGGCTACCGCCTGCATATTGCCCTGAATACCCTGCTGGTGGATATCGAGAGCTTCCGCGTGCTGCTGCGCGAGCTGGACAGCGCCATTCATCATCCTGATCTGCCGCTACCGACGCTGACCTTTACCGCGCAGGATTATCACCATAGTCTGCTGGCGCTGGCGCAAACGCAAAGCGCGCGCTATCAACCGCCAGCCCTGCCTGCGCCTCCGGGATTGCCGTGGCAGAAAACCCCCGGGCCATCAGAGTTTGCCATCTGGCGCACGGCATTACCTGCCGGGCAGTGGCTGCCGCTAAAAAATGCCGGGGAACAACAGGGCATCAGCGGCACTGACCTGCTGTTAGCCGCCTGGGGACTGGTGCTGCGCGACTGGTCAGCACAGGATAGTTTTACCCTGCGTCTCGACTTTACCGATCGCCTGCCGCTTCACCCTCATGCCTCACAGCTGATCGCTGACGCCACGACCGTGGCCGCGGTTGCGCTGGATCTGCGCGCCGCCAGCTGTTTTGCCGCCCTGGCGCAGCAGGTTGCACAGCGGCGTCAGCAGCATCTGGCGCGGCATCTGCCGGGCAATGCCGTAGAAGCCGACTGGCTGCAGAGCTTACCGGTGGCCTTTACCAGTCTGTTGGGAGTACGTCAGGCCTATGCCATTGCGGAAACCTCGGATCCGTTACTCGGCATGCCGGCTTATGAATATGCCGCTCAGCCGCTCACGCCGCTGCATCTGCAGGCGCTGGAGGAGGAGAGCGCGCTGCTATTCAATATCGATCTGCAACGCGGCACCCTGCCGGAAGAGATCGGTGAAATTGTCCTGATGACGCTGCATCAGTTACTGGAAACCCTGTCCGCCGTGGCGGAAGCCTGGCAGGCGCCGTTAAACGAGCTTTTACCGCCGGATGCGCAGATCGTGGCACTGGCGCAGCAGGCCAGAAAGGAGGCGCTATGAGGAATAAATATCGGGTAGTGGTCTGCGGCACCCGTTTTGGCGAACATTATCTGGCGGCGCTGACCCGCCAGAGCAGCGAGTTTGAACTGGTAGGGATTCTCGCCCGCGGCAGCGAGCGTTCACGCCTGCTGGCGGAAAAATTACAGGTCACCTTATATCAGCAGGTGGATCAGTTACCCGATGAGATTGATATCGCCTGCGTGGTGATTCGCAGCCGTATTGTTGGCGGCGACGGTTCCAGCCTCGCTGAACAGCTGCTGCAACGCGGTATCGCGGTATTACAGGAGCACCCGGTGCATCTCAGTGATATTCGCCGTTTACAGGGGCTGGCACGGCAATATGGCACCCGCTATCACATCAATACCCTCTATCCGGCGCTGCCCGCCGCGAGCTGCTTTATTGATTACGTACGCCAGAGCGCCAGCCGCCAGCAACCGACGTTTATCGAACTGACCACCAGCCTGCAACTGCTCTACTCATCGCTGGATATTATTGGCCGCGCGCTGGGCGACCTGTCACCGATGATCTGCAGCGCGCCGCAACTGCCGGCGCTACCGGACGGAACGCCCCCGTGGCCGTTCCGCCAGATGCAGGGAACATTTGCCGGGGTCCCGGTGTGCATCAACCTGCAAACCACTCTCGACCCACGCGATCCGGATCATCACAGTCTGGTGATGCACCGGATCGCCATTGGCGGCACGGAAGGCCATGTCTGTCTGACCAGCAGTTTCGGTCCGGTGGTATGGAGCCATTCGATTTACGCGCCGGATTACCAGCAGGATGGCGTCACCGCCTCGTGGCTATTGTCGCCCGAATGCCATCAGCAATCCCATTACAACCAGCAGCCTGTCGGCATGGTATTGGGCCGCTCGCAGGCGCCCAATCTGATCGAAGCGACGCAGCATGATTTTCCGCTGGCGATCCTGACGGCATTACGCGAACTGGTGGCGGAGCCAGCGCCATGGTGGCAACAGCCTGCGTGGTGGCAACAGCATGGCGAAGCCTGGATTACACTGATGCGGAATGCCGGTGCGCCACAGTTAACCCGCTTTGCCGCACCGTTAAAACCTTTTCCCGATCCGCGCGCTTTCGCGGCTGATATTGTTACGGATAACCGCTATGTCAAACCATGATGATGCTTACCGCCAGCTTGGCGAGCTGCTCAACGCCGCCGGTCTGGCCGAACAGGCGTTGTTCCTTAACTGGGGCTTCCAGCCTGCCGATGGTCCGGCGCTGTCAGCGGGCGACGCGCAGCGCCAGTTGCTACTGCAACTGATCGGCGATCGGCCGGTTAATGGCCGTCATATTCTCGATGTTGGCTGTGGGCGCGGCGGCGCGGCGGCGCTGATAGCCGAAAAGTGGCGTCCTCTGAGCGTCACCGGCGTAGATCTCAGCAGCAGTAATATTAATTTCTGCCGCCAGCGCCATCGTCAACCGCGCCTGCGTTTTCAGTTAGCGGACGCCTGCCAGCTACCGCAGCCAGACAGCAGTGTCGATATGGTGATTAATATTGAATCTTCCGGCGCTTACCCGGATCTGGCGGCCTTTTACCATCAGGTGTGGCGGGTACTCAAACCCGGTGGCGACTTTTTCTATTGCGATATTTTTGCCCGGCAGACGCGGGATGATGTGGCGACAGCGCTCAGCCATCTGGGGTTTATCGCCATCAATGGCTGGTCAATCCGTCAGCAGGTACTGGCCGCGCGCCGCAGCACCGGCGAAAAAGTGATTGAACGGTTGCAAAATGCACGCCAGCCGCAGCATACGGAACAGGATCTTGCCGGGTTGCGCAACTATTTCGCCCTGCCCGGTACGCCGATTTATCAGGCGCTGGAACGTGGCGAAGCGGATTATTACTGTTTTCACTGGCAGAAACCGGCAACAGAGTTACCGCTACAGCCCTTGCCGCCAGCACTGTTGTCGGCCCTCAGCCAGCGTAGCCAGCGGCTTGATCAGGCGGTAAACGGAGGCAATAACGCGGTATTCCCGCTGGGAAAGCCGCAACCGGATGCGGCGCTTAATCTGTTTGCCCTGCCGTATGCCGGTGGCGGCGCATCGATTTATCGTGACTGGGGCAGTGATGGCGACTGGCCGGAGGAGTGGCGTTTCTGCGCGATGCAGCTGGCGGGACGGGAAAACCGCATTGATGAGCCGCCGCAGCGCCGCATGGAGAGTCTGGTGGCAGAGCTGGCGCAGCAGATTGAGCCGTTCAGTTATCGCCCCTGGGCACTACTCGGCTGTAGCCTCGGCTGCAAGGTGGCCTTCGAGCTGGCGCGACATTTTTCCCGGCTCAACCGTCCGCCGCGCCTGTTGTTTCTGATGGCCTGTCCGGCGCCCGATATTGCGCCTGCCCGGCGAATTTCCACCTCCAGCGATGATGAATTCTGCGCCGAAATACGTCGCCTCGGCGGCACTCCGGACAGCGTTTTGCTTGATAAGGAGATGATGCAGACAGCAGGCAAGGCGCTGCGCGCCGACTGCGCGCTGGCCGAGCACTATCAGGCTGCCAGCAACGTCAGGCTGGCGGTGCCTGCGCTGCTGGTACTGGCGGAAGATGATGCGCTGGTGCCGGTGGCGGCGATGCTGCGCTGGCAACAGCATCTGACCGCCAGCACCACCATTAAACGCGTCAGCGGCGGCCATTTTTTCCTGCGCCAGCAGCGCGCCAGCCTGCAGCAGTGGCTGGTGCAGGCGCTTCAGCAACCACCAGCGCCTGCGCCGCTTTCCCCTGGACGTTGGTTGCCCTTTGGTCTGCCGCAAACCGGGGCCGGAATGCCGTTGTTCTGCTTCCATCATGCGGGTGGCAATGCCGCCAGCTGGCGCCAATGGCTGGCGCCGGCCAAAGCGCTGGGTATGCAGCTCTGCCCGCTTGAATTGCCTGGTCGCGCCAGCCGTTTTACTGAGCATCCACGCAGCGATCTGAGCGCGTTGCTGGCGGAACTGAGTGCAGTACTGACGCCGCTCTGCCAGCAGCCCTATGGCTTATTGGGTCACAGCCTTGGCGCGCTGTTGGCCTTTGAACTGGCGCAGCGGCTGCCTGCGGCTACCTTACAGGGGATCTTCGTGTCGGGACGCCGACCGCCGCATCATCCAACGCCACCGCCGCTGCGCCATCTGATGAACGACAGCGAACTGGCGCAGCAGTTACTGGGACTGGAGGGTACCCCGACAGATGTGCTGCAGCATCAGGAGTTGCTGGCGCTGTTTCTGCCGGCGCTGCGCGCTGATTTTACCCTAACCGAAGGTTACCGCTGGCAGCAGGCGGAGCGGATACGGCGCTTGCCGCTGCAGGCTTTCTGCGGCGACAGCGATGCGGAGGTGAGCGTGGCGACTATGAACCAATGGCTGGCGTATGGCGATGGCAACAGCAGGCTGCACTGCTATCCCGGTGGTCATTTCTATCTGCAGCAGCACCGTGATGCGCTGCTGCTGGCAATGGCCGGCTGGCTTAACCTTCATCAGCAGTGCGCTCCCGGGTGATGCGGTAGCGTCCCGGAGTCTGGCCAAACTGGCGCTGGAAAAAGCGCGTCATATGGCTCGCATGGGCAAAGCCGCTGCGCAGGGCAATATCATTTAATGGCAGCGGACTGCTTTCCAGCAGCCGCTGTGCGACGCGCAGACGACATTCGATCACATAATTCCATGGCGTAATGCCAAACATCGCGCGAAAGCCGCGCTTTAGCGCCATCTGGCTTAATCCGGCTTGCTGTGCAAGATCCTCAATGGTCAGCGGTTCGGCGGCGTGCTGGCGAATATAATCGCGCGCGACGATTAGCCGTTTGCGCTCGCGGTGATACAGACGTGTCACCGGTCCGATATTTACCACCTGCTGCTGTTGCTGTAACTGGCGTAATGCCAGCCACAATGCTTCCAGCGCCATACTTTCCAGATGTAATAAACCCACAGGCGAGCGATCGTTGAGTCCCTGTTGCAGACGTTGCATCTGTCGACTCATCTCCTCCGTCAGCTCCGCTGACAGCACCCACGCCTCTTCGTCTGGCGCGACCAACCCGCAGGCCGCAACCTGCGCGATCTGTTCCGCGGAAAACTCAATCATCAACAGATGGTAAAAGTGGTGGCGCGGGAAAAAATCATAGCCGGTACAAGCGGCTTGCGCGAATGACAACCAGAATGAGTGTGGCCGGTAGTGCTGTAGATTTTGCTGGTTAAGCATAAAGTACCCGGCCCCCTCCTGCATCATCACCAGCGTCAGGTGTGGGCCATACTCCCCTTTAAATACCCGATCCTGTTCCAGCGTGGTCTGAATACATCTCATACTGATACGCGCGGACAGTTGCAGGTTTTCCGGCAGTAGCAGTTTCCTTTCATTCAGGTTCGGTTCCGTCATACCCCCTCCAATGATAATGATTTTTATTTAGCTTTATCGTGCAATTTCCGACCTTAAGGTGCAACAAGTTTCGCTATCTGATGGCATAGACTCGGATTTTTACGTTTCCGGGATGGACACATGCATATTGATAAACTTACCCCTCTGCTGGTCAGCAGCCTGCTGCTGACGGTGAACAGTTACGCTGCCGACACCACACCAGCCAGTAATAATGAAGACACACTGGTGGTCAGCGCCAAACAGTCGCCACGATCCGCTTCGGCGCGCAACGTCGCCGCAGTAAAAGTCAGCGCGCCGGAACTGACCGATGCCAATGTGACACGTACCGACCAGCTCTCCCGTGTCCTGCCTGGCCTGACTACCGGCGACAGCGGCAGCCTGCTGTTCCAGTCTGTATCGCTGCGCGGTGTCTCCTCGGCACAGGATTTCTATAACCCGGCCACCACGTTGTATATCGATGGCGTGCCGCAACTCTCCACCTATACAGTGCAAAACCTGGGGGATGTAGAGAGTGTGGAAATGCTGCGCGGTCCGCAGGGTACGCTGTACGGTAAAAGTGCTCAGGGCGGTATTATTAATGTCGTGACGCAGAAACCGGACAGCACACCACGCGGCTATATTGAAGGTGGCATCAGCAGCCGCGACGGCTACCGCAGCAAAGTCAATGTCAGCGGCCCGATTCAGGATGGCTTGCTGTACGGTAGCGCTACCCTGCTACGGGATGTCGATAACGGCTCAATGACCAACCCGGCCACCGGCTCTGATAAACTGGGCGGTTCACGCAATAATCTCGGCAATCTGCGCCTGCGCCTGGCGCCGGACGATCAGCCGTGGGAAGCTAATGTCGCGTTAACCGAGGAGTGTACTCACGCCACGCAGGATACTTATGTCCCGTTTAGCGATGTCAACAGCCGCACTCTGGATATCAGCGCCGGTGGCGGCGATCCTTACCTGCGCCGCTGTACCCACAGCCAGTCGCTGACCGGCCTCTACCATAGTGATAACTGGGTATTCAGTGCGATGAGCGCCTGGCAGCAACAGAGTTTCACCCGTCAGTTCCCCTACACGGGCTACGATGCCAATTTTTCCGAGCGCTGGAATCAGGACGTACAGGAACTGCGCGCCGCCACTCAGGGGCCGAACCATCCGGTGGACATGGTGTTTGGTTTATATCGCCAGAATACCCGTCAGCAATTTGAATCTGCGTACAAGTATGCCGGCGCCACCCTGACCGGAGTGAATTCCAATACCCGCGCCGAAACCCTTGCGGCCTACAGCGATCTTACCTGGCATCTGACCGATCGCTTTGATTTGGGCGGCGGCTTGCGCTATTCCCATGACAAAGCGGATACCCGCTATGACGCTGATTATATGGGCTTTGCCGCTGGCGATAATGGCAGTACCCGCGACGATCAGCTGTTAGGTCAGCTGTCAGCCGGTTACCAGTTTACCCCGGCATTGCGGGTTTACAGTCGAATTGCCCAGGGCTACAAGCCAACCGGCTTTAACCTCGCGCCAACCTATGGCGTGGCCGCCACGCCATACGACGCCGAGAAATCAATCAGCTACGAAGTGGGTAGCCGCTATGAACAGGGGAGCAACCAGCTACAGGGGGCCATCTTCCATACTCATACTAAAAATCTGCAACTCTATTCCGGCCCGGTGGGTTATCAGACCGTCAGCAATGCCGGCGCCGCCGATGCCACCGGGCTGGAGCTGAGCAATAGCTGGCAATTTACCGAAGGCTGGTCATGGAATATCAACGGTAACTATGTACGCTCAGAGTTCACCAGCGACAGCGAACTGTATCAGGATAAACGCGTGCCTTTTGTGCCGCGTTATAGCGGCGGCACCAGTATAACCGGCACCATTGATAGCGCATGGGGCGCGCTGATGCCGCGCCTGGCGCTGAATATGGTCGGCCCGCACTATTTCGACGGCGATAACAGCCTGCGTCAGGGCAGCTATACCACCGCCGATATCCGTCTTGGCTGGCAGGCGACTGAGCGTATTAATATCGCGGCCTATATCGATAATATGTTTGACCGCCGCTATCGCACCTATGGTTTTGTCAGCGGCACCAGCGCCATGGCGCTGGTTAATGAAGGTCGTACCGCCGGTGTGGATGTGCGCGTCGACCTGTTCTGATATGCATCCTCTGGCGTGGATACCGGTGACGGTATCTGCGCCTTCTCTCTTTCCCGTCTCATCATTAACTAAATATTATTTCCGGCAATCGTTAGTACATTTCCTTGGTTCTCTCCGATCCCGTCTGATCCGAAGATAGCAGGACAGCCCAGACTCGTTGATAATAAAGGAATTCACCATGCCCACACTTTTTCGCCTGAATGCGCTACAGCGTTCGCTGGCATTAGGCGCACTTTTCTCTTCATTTTCCGGGATTAACACAGTGTATGCCGCTGATGCGGCGGTTAAAGGCGGCACGCTGGTTTACCTGGAACAGCAGGCCCATACCAATCTCTACCCGCCAGCAGGCGGTTTTTATCCCAATGGCGGAATACTTAATCAGATCACCGATAAGCTGACCTGGCAGAACCCGAAAACCCTGCAGGTTGAACCCTGGATCGCCGAGAGCTGGACCACCAACGCCGATAAAACCGAATATACCTTTAAATTACGCCCTGGCGTCACCTTCTCTGACGGTACGCCGCTGGACGCCAGTGCGGTGGCGAAAAACTTTGATACCTATGGGCTGGGCAATAAAGAGAATCGCCTGCCGGTGTCAGAGGTCATTAACAATTACCAGCGTAGCGAAGTTATCGATCCGCTGACGGTTAAATTTTACTTTAAAAAACCCTCGCCCGGCTTTTTACAGGGTACCGCCACCATTGGGTCTGGCCTGGTGTCGCTCAGCACCCTGGCGCGCAGCTTTGATGCCCTTGGCGACGCCCGCCATATTATCGGCTCCGGTCCGTTTGTGGTGAAGGATGAGAAACTGGGGCGCGAAGTGGATCTGGTGGCGCGCAAAGACTACAACTGGGGACCGAAGAACCTCAGTCAGCAGGGCGCCGCTAATCTTGATGGCATCAAAATTATCGTGACGCCGGAGGACAGCGTACGCATCGGCGCGCTGCTGGCCGGTCAGGCAGATGTGATCCGTCAGGTTCAGGCGTATGACGAAAAACAGGCCACCGATCAGAACTTCCCGATCTATGCCGCCCCGACACGCGGCATCAACGATAGCATCAGCTTCCGGCCGGATAACCCGCTGGTCGCTGATATCAAAGTCCGTCAGGCGCTGCTGCATGCCACGAATAGCCGTCAGGTGGTCGATACCCTATTCTCGCCTAACTATCCGCAGGCCACTTCAGTGGTAGCCAAATCCGCCGCCGGCTATGTCGACCTGTCCGACAAACTGAAGTATGACCCGCAACGCGCCAGGCAACTGCTGGATGACGCAGGCTGGAAAGCCGGCAACGACGGTATACGTCAGAAACAGGGGCAGCGGCTGGCGCTGAATGTCTATGAATCGCTGCCGCAACCGCAAAATAAAGAGGTACTACAGCTTATCGCCCAGCAATGGAAACAGGTTGGCGTCAGTCTGACGGTGAAAGCCGGAGATGCCGGCAGTAAAACCCTGGATAGCCTTGATCCGGAAAAAACCCCGCTGAACGTAACGGAAGTAGGACGCGCCGATCCTGATGTGATTAAAAGTCAGTTCTATCCGCTGAACCGCGACGCACTGCTGCAAAAAGGCGGCTCCAGCGACAAGGTGAAAAACTTCCGTGATGACCAGCTGAATCAGCTGTTGGTTGATATCTCGGCGGCGGTCGATCCGCAGCAGCGCCTGCAACTGGCGGGGGATGCGCAGCGTTATCTGCTGGATAATGCCTATGTCATCCCAATCTTTGAAGAGCCGCAGGTGTTTGCCGCCGCGCCGTATCTGAAAGGCATCAACTTCGAAGCGGTAGGCCGTCCAAGTTTTTACGGCGCCTGGCTGGATAAAAAGTAACCGGGAGAGAGACGATGAAACGCTATCTTACACAGCGATTTGGTCAGGCACTGCTGGTACTGTGGGCGGCGTTCACCGTCTCCTTTGTACTGTTGCAGGTGCTGCCGGGTGACGCGATCCTGATTAAGTTTCAGAATCCCGAGCTTGGTCTCAGCCCGGCGCAGATTGCCGAAATGCGTGAAGCCTATGGGGTCGACAGCCCAATCTGGCAACAGTATCTGCATACCCTGGTGGCGATGCTGCACGGTGATTTTGGCTATTCGGTACAGGCCGGCGTGCCGGTCAGCGAGCTGATTGCCAGCAATTTCCCCGACACCTTACGTCTGGCGCTGCCGGGTTTTGTGCTGGCAGTAGTGATTGCGGTACTGCTGGCGTTTATCTCTAATCTGCTGGGGTTCCGCTGGCTGAAAAATGCCTTACAAAGCCTGCCCTCGCTGTTTATCTCGATACCCACCTTCTGGCTGGGTATCGCCCTGATTCAGCTGTTCTCTTTCCAGTTACGCTGGATCCCGATTATCAATCCAGGCCCGTTGCAGGGCCTGATACTGCCGATTATCACCCTGGCGGTGCCGATCTCGGCGCCGCTGGCGCAGATTCTGATCCGCAGTCTGGATCAGGTGCAAACCCAGCCGTTCGTGGCGGTGGCGCGCGCCAAAGGCGCCAGTTACAGCGGCGTGCTGTGGCGTCATGTCACCCTCAATGCCCTGCTGCCGGTATTAACCGTCGCCGGTTTGCTGCTCGGCGAGTTAATTGCCGGTGCGCTGATCACCGAGACCGTATTTGGCCTCAGCGGACTCGGTCAGCTGACGCAGCAGGCGGTTAATAATCAGGATGTGGCGGTGTTGCAGGCGATCGTTATGATTTCGGCGATCGGTTTTGTCGCCATCAATCTGCTGGTTGATCTGATTACCCCCTTGCTGGATCCACGGCTGCAAACTTATCGCGGAGTAACACCATGAGCCTTGTCGATCATCTGACCCGTCCCAAAGCGGCAACCGTGCGTCGGGCGCCAGCCTGGCGCTGGCAAGCCGGCGCCGTGCTCGCCTGGCTGGTGATACTGGCGGCGATTTTCGCCGCGATTGTTCCGGGATGGTTTACCAGTTTTAGCGCCACCGAAGGCATTGCCGGCGCCCAGCGCCTGGCGCCACAGGCTGGTCACTGGCTCGGCACCGACCAGCTGGGGCGCGATCTCTATGCCCGTATCCTGTATGGCGCCTCTCATTCGCTCGCCGGGGCGCTGGTGGCCGTGGCGCTGGGGCTGGTGATCGGCACCCTGCTCGGGGTACTGGCCGGGGCGACCGGGGGAAAAACGGAAAGCGTGGTGATGCGTATTATTGATGTGCTGCTGTCAATTCCGGGTCTGCTGCTGTCGCTGAGCGTGATTATTCTGCTGGGGTTTGGCACCGTTAATGCGGCGATTGCCGTCGGTATCACCTCGGTGGCCAATTTTGCTCGTCTGGCGCGCGCCGAAGTGGTGCGGGTGCGCCACAGCGATTACGTCGAGGCGGCTTATGGCAGCGGCGGCACCTTTTTTGCGGTGCTGTGGCGCCATATTTTGCCGAACTCTCTGACTTCGGTGATCGCCTTTTCCGCCCTGCAATTTGGCAACGCTATTCTGGCCCTGTCAACTCTCAGTTTCCTCGGCTATGGCACCCCGCCGCCGACCCCCGAGTGGGGGCTGTTAATCGCTGAGGGACGCAATTACATCTCCACCGCCTGGTGGCTGACTACCTTTCCGGGGCTGGTGGTCATTGCCGTGGTATTAGCGGCTAACCGTATTAGCCGTCAATTTTCAGGAGAACGCCGATGAGCAGCAATACCACGCCGCCCCTGCTGGCACTGGAAAATCTCAGCTTAAGCTATCGTCGCGATCATCAGTTGCATCAGGTAGTACATAATGTCTCTTTTCAGCTGCAGGCGGGCGAAATGCTGGCGCTGGTGGGGGAATCCGGCTCGGGTAAGACTACCACTGCGCAGGCAATTATCGGCCTGATGCCGGAGAACGGCGTACGCGAATCAGGCCGTATTCTGCTGAACGGCGTGGATATCAGCGACTGGTCGCAGCGGCGGCTGGATAGCCTGCGCGGCGCCAGTATCAGCCTGATCCCGCAGGATCCGGGGAGTTCCCTTAACCCGGTGAAAACCATTGGCGAGCAGGTGGCGGAAATCCTGACTCTGCATCAGCGTCTGAGCCGCAGCGAGCGCGATCGGCGGGTGATTGCTCTGTTAACGCGCGTCGGCCTAAGCCACCCGCAACAGCGGGCGCTGCAGTACCCGCATCAGTTGTCCGGCGGCATGAAGCAGCGGGTGCTGATTGCCATCGCCATTGCGCTGCAACCGGCATTGATCATTGCCGATGAGCCAACCAGCGCGCTGGATGTCACGGTGCAAAAACGTATTCTCGATTTAATTGACGAACTGCGCCACGAGTTTGGCACCGCCGTGCTGTTTGTGACCCACGATCTGGCGCTGGCCGCGCAGCGGGCAGATCGCCTGCTGGTGTTTCGCAACGGCGAGATTCAGGAGCAGGGAGACACCGCCACGGTAATTAATGCGCCGCAAAACCCCTATACCCGCCAGTTGTTTGCCGACCTCAGTTCGCTGGCGTTGCCTGCGGCCATATCGCCCGCGGCACGCTTCTCATCACCGGCCATCGCGGTACGCAATCTCAATAAAACCTTTACCCTCGGCAACCGCGCTGCGCCGTCTCTACGCGCACTGGATAATATTTCCTTTAGCGTCACACGCGGTACTACTCATGCGCTGGTTGGGGAATCCGGTTCCGGTAAAACCACCCTCGCCCGCATTCTGCTCGGTTTTCAACGTGCCGACAGCGGCCAGCTATTGCTCGATGATATTGACGTTACCGAACTGCGCGGTGAAGCGTTGCGCCAGCTGCGGCAGAAAATTCAGCTGGTATATCAGAACCCCTTTGCCTCACTCGATCCGTCACAAACCCTGTTTGATATTATTGCCGAACCGTTGCTGAATTTTGCGCCGCTAAGCAAAAGTGAACGCCAGCGCCGGGTTGAAGAGTTCACCCTGCGCGTCGCTCTGCCGCTGACGCTACTGACGCGCAAAGCGCGCGAGCTCTCCGGCGGCCAGCGCCAGCGTGTGGCGATTGCCCGTGCGCTGGTACTGCAACCCGATATTCTGGTGCTGGATGAAGCCACCTCGGCGCTGGATGTTACCGTGCAGGCGCAGATCCTCGGTCTGCTGCAGCAACTGCAACAACAGCTGGGGCTGACCTATCTGTTTATCTCCCACGACCTTGCCACCGTACGCCGTATCGCCCACACCGTTACCGTATTACGTGCCGGTCAGGTGGTGGATCAGGGCGATGTCGCCACCCTGTTCAGCCAGCCGTCCAGCGACTACACCCTTGAACTGATTAACGCTATTCCGTTACTTGCCGAACAACAGAAGGATTTCGCATGAGCCAGAAACGCTTAGGCTTCTTTACCCGATTGCTGGATAAAACCGGGCCACAGCAGCGCTATCGTCTGGCGCTGGAACAGATTCAACATGCTGAACGTCACGGTTTTGCTACCGCCTGGATTGCTCAGCACCATTTCCATGAACATGAAGGCGGCCTGCCCTCGCCGCTGGTATTTCTCGCCTGGGCGGCGGCACAAACCCGCCGCATCCGCCTTGGTACCGCGATTATTACCCTGCCGCTGGAGAATGCGCTACGCGTGGCGGAAGATACGGCAGTGCTCGACTTACTGGCGCAGGGACGGCTGGAGATTGGCCTCGGTTCCGGCGGCACACCCAGCTCTTTTCTGCCGTTCGGCCTGAATATTGATCAGCGCGGCGCGGTGTTCAGCGAGCATTTGCAAGTGTTACTGCATGCCTGGAACGGCGACACCCTTGGTCATGCTGATAATCGTCTCTATCCGGCAGCGCCGCAGCTGGCGTCGCGGGTGTGGATCGCCACCTTCTCGGTGGAAGGCGCGGCGCGCGCCGGCCAGGCTGGCCAGGGGCTGATGCTGTCACGCACCCAACCGCGGCCACACCATCAGCCACAGCTGGCGCTGGATGCCATCCAGAATCCGATGATCGATGCCTATCTGGCGGCATTACCTGCCGGCGTCGCGCCGCGCATTCTCGCCTCGCGTACCGCTTTTGTCAGCGACAGCCGCCAGCAGGCGCGCGCCCTGGCGCTGGCGGGATTGAGCAGTCAGGCGCAGCAGTATCGCGCTGCCGGTCATCAGGTGGCAGGCGATACGCTGGATGACTATATTGCCGCTTTTGATGTGCATCTCGGCACCGCCGATGATGTCAGCAGTTCGCTGGCGGCTGACAGTACGCTATTGCGCGCCACCGATATCTCCTTCCAGGTGCACTCTATCGATCCACCGCATCAGGACATTCTGCGATCCATCGAACTGATCGCCAGTGAAGTGTCGCCCGCTCTTGGCTGGACCACTGCACCCTCTACCGTTGCCCAGGAAACGCCCGCATGACACAGACCTCTGATTTACTGAACCAACTGGCGGAGCTCGATCGCCACCCGGCGCTGGCCGCCGCCCGCCAGCAGCGCGACGCCGCGACCAGCCATAGCCAGGGCAGCTACCTGGCGCTGTTCAGCCACGATGAGGCGGATTTCCCGCTAACTGAACGCTTTATTATCGCCACTGCGGTTGCCCGCTGGCATCAGGACAGTATTCTCAGCGCCCACTATGCTCAGCAGGCGGACCACAACCCAGTCGCAGAGCGTTTGCAGCTGGCGCTGGATCATGCTGAACGCCTGACCTTTCAGCCGGTTACCGCCACAGCTGCGCATCTGGCAGCCTTACAACAGGCGGGCTGGACGCTGAACGCCATTGTGACACTGTCACAACTGGTGGCTTTTGTCAGCTTTCAGAGCCGCGTACTGCATGGGCTGCGTCTGCTGTCCGATCGTCCGGTAGAGGTTAGCGGCAATGCCACGCCTGGCGCCGGGGTCTGGCATAGCCAGCCGTTAACCCACGGCGGCAACCCGGCGCCACTGCGCTTCACGCAGGATCAGCTGGAGTGGGAACCGTGGATCGCGGCGAAGCCACTGGCGGAATTTGATCGGCAGCAGCAACACATTCTGGCGCGCTTCGGCCATAGCGATTCCGACTATTTCCGCCTGCTGGGGCGTAACCTGCCGCTACTTGAACAGCGTACCCTGACGGATAAAGGCATCTTCTTTACCTCCGGCGGCCTGCCGCGTGCCGAACGCGAACTGGCCGCCACCGTCGCCAGCAAAATCAACGGCTGTATTTACTGCGCCTCGGTACATGCGCGCAAAGCCGGCCAGCTGGCTAAGCAGCCGGAAGCCATCCAGCGTCTGCTGGATGTCGCGCCGGGTCAGTTGCTGACTGAGCAGCAGTCGCCGCGCTGGCAGGCCGAAATTGCATTCGCCGCCGCGCTTTCCGCCACACCGACCGGCGCCGGAGCGCAACATATTCAGGCATTGCGCGATCAGGGCTTAAGCGATCTGGAACTGCTCGATCTGCTTCAGTCGGCAGCGTTTTTTGCCTGGGCCAATCGCCTGATGCTCACGCTGGGTGAACCCTTTATTGCGCAGGAGAACGCATCATGACGCAGTTAACGCCGGTGGTTGATCATGTCGTGATTAACGTCGCCGATCGGCTTGACGAAGCCAGCGAGCTATTTCGTCGTCTGGGCTTCCAGCTGAGCGCACGCGGTCACCATTCGCTCGGTTCGAGCAATCATTTAGCGATTTTTGGCGAGAACTATCTGGAATTACTCGGCTATGAGCCGGAACGCGGCAATCTGCGCCAGGATTTGTGGCAATCGCCGGTCGGTCTGAGCGGACTGGTCTGGAAAACCGGGGATGCCGATGCGGTTTATCAGCATCTGCAGCAACAGCAGCTGGCGGGTGATGCGCCTGCTTCGTTCTTTCGCCCGGTAACCCTGCCGGACGGCAGCGAGCAGCAGGCGCGTTTTCGCACCACCCGGTTGCGCGCCGACAGCGTGCCGAATGGCCGCAGTTTTTTCTGTCAGCATCTCACCCCGCAAGCGGTATGGCAGCCCGCCTGGCAGAGTCACCGCAATGGCGTCACCAATATCCGGGAGTTTGTGATTGCGGCGGATAATCCGGCGGCGGCGGCAGAAGTCTACGGTCAGTTGTTTGATGCGGCGCGTATTGTCGCATCGGATAACGGCGGCTTGCAGTTGCAGGCGGGTGAAACCCGGGTACGTTTTATCGCCAGCGCCCAGGCGCAGGCGGAATTGGGCGCCTTACCAGAGGACTATAACGGTACGCCGCGGATGGTGGCGCTGGGTTTTCACAGCGCTTCGCTGGATCAGGTCAGGCAGAGTCTGCTGGCGGGCAATATCCGTTTTAGTGAACAAACGCAGCGCATTCTGGTCAGCGCCGCCGATAGCTTTAATCTGGCGCTGGTTTTCCGCGCCTGAAGCGCAGGTTGCCGGTTAAGCGTTAACCGGCAACCAACCTCGCTTACTGCGGGTTAAAAACCAAAGCCTGATTCAATTGCCCTGCCAGCGTTTTCAGCGCCAGCAGTCGATCATTGATCGCTGTTTCATGGTATTGATACATTCCGGCGAAGGCGATAGCCGCACGATTACTGCCAATGGTGCGCGCCATGGACACTTCCCCATCATTATGCCGCCACACAACATGCCCGTGCTTACGTTTTTCCACCAGATGCGGATAGAGGGTTTGCCACTGTGCCGGGGTAAAACGCGGACGCAGCGCATCGTCATCTTCCGCGGCCAGCAGCGCCATGCCAATCACCGACTCCCATACCGGCAAGGTATTAAAACCGGCCAGCGCCTGACTAACCTGCAGCCCGGGTTCGGAGTGATAGATATAGATAACTTTGTCTTCCCACAGCACGCCCATTGCCACCGTCAGATCTGCGGGCGCATGCTGCTCCAGTAGCGGCAAGGTTTGGGAAAACAGGCTTGACCCGCGGATCGCCTGCGCCGCCAGCGCATGAATCCCATGCCCCGGCCGGTAGCGTCGATGTTCGTCCTGCTCCGCCAGCCCCATTGACGCTAAGGTCATCAGCAGGCGATTGACACGCGTCACATTGAGTCCCATCAGGCGTGCCAGCTCCCGACAACCCACGCTATGTCCATTTGAAATCAGATACTGTAAACAGCGAATACCATCAATAAGGCTTTGATTGGGTTGTGAAGACATGGTCGGTCCGCGCGAGGGAAAAGCTGATTTTAGCCTCAGTTACGCTAAAAAAGAACCGGGCACGACATTGAAGTGCGTGCCCTTCGAACCGTCAGTGGCGGCGCAGCGGCAGATAAGCCGTTTCACGTGCCTTCAGAATGGTGACAAAGGTAATTAAGGCGGCCGCCATAACATAATATGCGGGCGAGAATTTATCCCCGGTGATGCCGATTAGCCATATCGAAAAATAGGGGGTAATTCCGCCAAAAATCGCCACGGTAAAATTATAGGCGATAGCCATACCACCGTAACGGATATTGGACGGGAACAGTTCCGCCATAGCGGCACTACAGGCGCCGTCAAAAGCCGCAATAAAAGTGCCCAGCACCAGCATCGCCAGTAGCGCAGAGATCACATCACCATGGCTCATCCACATCAGCGCCGGATAGGTAAACACCATAAACCCGGCACAGCCCGCCAGCATTAACGGCTTACGGCCATATTTATCTGATAACCAGCCCATCACCGGCACCAGCAGCGCAATCGCCAGCAGTCCGCTGGTGGTAATGGCATAGGACGCCAGCTTTGAGTAGCTGAAATTTTGTATCAGGTAACTGGGCATAAAAGCCTGTAATACCCAGTGACCCACCGCTTTAATGGTCACGAAGCCTACACAGAATAGCAGCGCACGCCACTCCGTCGACAGCGCCTTACGTAACGGATTTTTTTCCACCGCGCCGCTTTTTGCCATCTGTTTAAACACCGGCGTGTCCTCCAGCCGGTTACGCAGATACAGGCCAGTGATCCCTAATGGTCCGGCAAGCAAAAACGGTAAACGCCAGCCCCAGTCATACATCGCATTGTCGCCGAGTAATGCGGTCAGCAGCAGCACAATGCCTCCCCCGGCGACAAAGGCCATAAAGCCAAAGTTATCCACCCAGCAACTAAAAAAACCACGTCGGTGCTCAGGCGCATATTCAGCGAGGAAAGTGGTGGCGCCGGAACTTTCCCCCCCGGCGGCAAAACCCTGTACCAGACGGGCAATAACCAGCAGTACCGGCGCAAAGATACCGGCCTGACTCCAGGTCGGCAGCAGACCAATCGCAAAGGTTGAGGCGGATGTCAGCAGAATAACCGTCGCCAGCACATGCTTACGGCCGATGCGGTCGCCGAGTGAGCCGAAAAACAGGCCACCAAGCGGGCGCATAATAAATCCCGCGCCAAAGACGGCAAACGCCATCAGCAACGAGGACTGTGTATCACCGGCATGAAAAAACTGCCCGCCGATGATGACCGCCAGCGTACCATACAAGCCGAAGTCGAACCATTCTACAAAGTGCCCCACTCCGGTCGCCAACAGCACTCTGCGCAGTTCCGGGGCTTCAACATGATGTTGCACCTCAGCGACAGGTTGGTCTGCACGGGAAACCGGGGTATGTTTCGCATTACTGAGCGTTTTTTCCATAGATCCTCCGGGTGGATAACACCGGCAGGGGGTTAATCACCCGCACCGTCACGCAGCCCTTTCTGACGTAACATCGCAGCTTCTTCAATCATCGTCAGGAAGGTGTGTTGAGGCTGGTAGCCTGATAAGGTTTTAATCTTGTTGTTGCTGGTTATAAAGCGCACCACCGGGCCGGGCATCGCCACTCTGACCAGCGGCAGTTGCATCGCCGCAGCCATCAGCGGCAACATTGTGTCAAACTCCACCACATCATCAGGCCCGAGATTAAAGGTCTGGTTGGCCGCCGCCGGATGGGTTGCCGCCAGCATAATCCCTGGCACGGTGTCACGGACGTCGGCGATCGGCATCATGTAGGGTAAATTGTCAGCCTCGCCGCTGCCGGCTGAAAATCAATCCCGGTCACCTGATAACCATCATCCAGCAGTTGCTTTACCAGCCGCGAGCCTGCGCCCCGCCGATCCCGTAACGACAAATTTTTTCATTGCCGCTCTCGTAGTGTTTCTATATTAGATATTACACAATCAAAAAATAACCAAACCTGCAGTGCGGCTTTTGTGATCGCGGCATTAAAAAAACATCAATGGCTATTTACCTGCTAACAAAACAGTGATATGTGATTTTTATGATTCCGATCACATATTTCCAATACGGAATTAAGCACTATCAATTATGTATCTATTAAAGAAACATAGTGATTAAGGTGTTAATACCATCGCTTGTTATTAGAGGATGCCAGTCATGCAGATTTATCCATCGACCACAGAACGCCGCTTCCCTGAACAACAGATCGACAGCGATCTTCTGGTGGCCGGAGGCGGATTAGCCGGGCTGTGTGCAGCCATTGCCGCCGCACGGGAGGGATTGCAGGTGGTACTGGTGCAGGACCGGCCGGTGCTCGGGGGTAATGCATCCAGTGAGGTCCGTCTGTGGGCGAACGGCGCGACATCCCATATGGGTAATAATAATCGCTGGGCACGGGAAGGCGGCGTAATGGGAGAGATCCTCGAAGAGAACCTTTATCGTAATAAAGAGGGTAATCCGGTGATGTTTGATCTGCTGCTGCTGGACATGGCGCGCAGCGAACCTAACCTTCGCTTATTGCTGAATACGGCTATCTTCGATGTCACTACCGCGGACAGGAAAATTACTGCCGTCAACGGATTTAATGCGATCAATGAAACCTTTTATACTTTCCGGGCCGCACAGTTTTGTGACGCCACCGGCGACGGCGTATTGGGGTATCGGGCCGGGGCTGAATATCGCGAAGGGGCCGAACCGGCAGATGAACTGGGCGAAAAAATGGCCCCCGGTGATAACTTTGGCCATAAGCTGGGACATTCCATCTACTTTTATACCAAACTGACCGATGGCCCGGTGACCTTTGTTCCCCCCTCTTTCGCACTTCAGGATATTACCAGCATCCCGCGCTATAAACGGCTCACCTCGACCCTGAACGGTTGCGATCTGTGGTGGCTGGAATGGGGTGGCCGCATTGATACCGTTCACGACAGCGAAGAGATTAAGTGGGAGTTGTGGAAAATTGTCTGGGGGGTCTGGAATTATATTAAAAATTCAGCGGTGTTTCCGGAAGCCGCGAATATGACCATCGAATGGGTGGGAAATATTCCCGGTAAACGTGAAAGCCGCCGGTTTATCGGCGACCACCTGCTCTCTCAGGCCGACATCATTGAACAGCGTGACCACTACGATGCCGCAGGCTATGGCGGCTGGTCTATCGACCTGCATCCTGCCGACGGGGTGTACAGTAAACACGATGGTTGCCGTCAGTTTCACAGTAAAGGGACTTACACTATTCCTTACCGTAGTCTGTACAGCCGTTCACTGGATAATCTGTTTCTCAGCGGACGCCTGATTTCGGCATCACACGTCGCGTTTGGAAGTGCGCGAGTGATGTGTACCTGCGGTCTGCTGGGAGAAGTTGTCGGACGCGCAGCCGCTATCTGTCACCAGCGCCAGCTGACAACTCGCCAGTTAGCTGATCCGGTGTTAGTTGGCGCATTGCAGCAAAAGCTGCAACGTCGCGGCTGTTATATTCCGCGTCAGCGGCTTACCGATCCGGCACTCGGGGCGCAGGTCACCACCAGCAGTGAGTTTGTTTTACGTGAATTACCTGCTGATGGCGGCTGGACCGCAATCTCAGAGCGCATGGCGCTGCTGCTGCCGTTAAAAGCCGGAGAAACCCTGCCAGTACTGACGCTAAAGATGCGCGCCAGCGAAGTACAGTCAGTCACCCTTTCGCTACTCACCAGCGCCACGGCGGGCAATTTTACCCCCGATCTGCCGCTGGATGAGTGCCAGATTGAGGTCCAGCAACCAGCTGATTACCCTGTTACCTTCCGCTATACCAGCGATCGCGATCGCTATCTGTTTATTGTGCTGGAGCAGAACCCTGGCGTAGAGCTGGCGCTGACCAACACCGTGTTGCCTGCTGTTATGATGGTGTTTAACAGCCGCAATGAACGCGTGGCAAAACAGAGCCGCCAGCAGGCAGAGGGTGATTACGGCGTGGATGAATTCGATTTCTGGTTGCCGCGCCGCCGCCCCCATCAGATTATGCCAGCGCTACGCCTGGCCACGCCTTTGCGCTGTTACGCCAGCGATAACCTGCTTAATGGTCATTTGCGCCCGGAACAACACACCAACGCATGGGTGCCTGCCGTGGAGGATCCGCAGCCAACAATCTGCTGGCACTGGTCGGTTGCGCAACCGATCACGGCATTAACGCTGATTCTGGATAATGATTTTGATAACGCGATGGAAACAGTGCAAATGGGCCATCCACTGGCAGTAACGCCACATTGTGTCACCCATTACCGTTTATGGGCTGACGATCGCTTACTGGCAGAGGTTAACGATAACCGGCACTCGGTGTGTCGACACCTTCTGACCACACCGCTGTGCGTTAGCACCATCAGGCTTGAACTGTTGCAGACGGCCGGCGCGCTACCGGCGGTGTATGCATTACATGTTGATTAATATCATCCTGCCGGCGACGGAATATTACTTCAACCAGAATTAAACCACTGCGGGAATTTTACCGTCCGGAATCGCTTTATAGCTTAAGGTAATACTTCGCTTAAAACCGCAAACTGTCAGCCACACCATCTGCTTACCAGAAAAATGGTGACAATTTCACGTCAGAGGGAATTTAATGTGAAAAAAAGCGTAGTGTATACATCCTTTGCAACCATATTATTAGCAACATCTATCGCCAGCGCCACTCCGGCGCGCCAGTCAGTGAACCGGGCCACCGACTCGATTAACAGCTGTGCTGATTTATTACCCGCAGGTGAAATATGGACTATCACTATTAGCGGAACTATTGATAAGACAGCTAATAGTAAAGATGAGAACTTTACCGGAACCTTTAATCTTTACGATAGCAGTAACATTGCCCCCAGCGAAGACCAGAAAAAAAGACGCGAGCCTTTTATTTGGTGCGTCAGCGAGTTGATAAAATAGCCATCGTGAAAATGGGGTGTATTACACCCCATTAATGATATTCAATCAGATAGCGGCAGATTACAGCTGAAACGCGTTGATATGAGATACCGGGGCCATCTCAGCGTGCAGAATATCCTGCTGATTGATTATCAGTCGGTGCAGTTCAAACATTAATTCATGCTGCCGACTCTGCAACTGCGCTAACTGACACATCAGCGACTTCTGTTGCAGTGTCAGTTGCTGCTGCTGAAGATGCAGCATGGCCAGTTTTTGCTTCTGTACCCGCAGTTCATCAGGCGTCAGACGACCTGACCATGCCAGCATCTTCTCCATCAACAAGGCAACCGTATTACTGCGCGCCATACACAGTTGTTGCGCCTGTATCGTACGCAAATACTGTTTTTTTAGCTCAACCAGGCGAAAGCAGATCCGCCCTTCGCGTCGCGGCTGCATTGGCAATAAATTATGCGGCGCGCCCTCTCCCCCTTGCGAAACAATATTTCCTGTTGCTGCCCGACGTCGCATGATTTGTCTCCTGTATTGCGGTTAAAATCTGTCAATGCTGACGACTATTCCACTGGTTAACAGCGAGCAAGATAATGGCATTCCGGAATAAATATAAAGCAACTGATTATCATCCGAACGCAGTGATATTGCACGCAGGCAGCGCGACCAGCCATCAGTAAAACACCTGATCTGCTGACCACGGCAGCCATTATATCTCCTTACAAATAAGCCACGCGACGAGCGGAAATAGAGATTACTCTTTTTTAACGCCATACGTTATATCTGATTCATTAGCGCTTATTTATCCTGGCAGTGATAAGGAAGGATCCTCTGATGAAAACACTACTGGTCTCTGGTCATAAATTAAATAGCATTGTACTTATAAGTATGCTATTTATTTTCATTATTTTATTATCAGTTGATATATTTATCTTATTATTCACCCACGCGGGTGCGGTTATCAGCCGGCATGTCCCGCTCAGCGCGTTGATTATCATCCTGGCGCTCGCGCTGTCAGGATTATTACCCGGTTTTCTGCCGCGCTGGTGCGGAAAAAAGATGGCGGCGCTATGGCGCGTTTGCAAACGGACAACCGGCAGATATCGCCTGCGCCAGCATCGCAGCTGGCAGCTGGCTGCCGCCTGTCATGAACTGCGCACGCCGCTCTCTGGCGTGCTCGGCGCCCTTGAGCTATTACAGGCGGCGCCATTAAATGATCATCAGGCGCGTTTAATGGCTATCGCCAGGCAGTGCGGCCAGACACTGCAGGATAACATGAATAACTTACTGGATTTTTCCCGGCTGGAGGCCGGCAGGCTGAAAGCGAATCATCAGCTGAGCGCCCTGTTACCGTTACTGGATCAGGCACTACGCACAATCCAAAGTCAGGCGGAACTGAAAGGATTGACGCTGCGTTGCTGGGTGGGCGAACAGGTTCCCTTCTGGCTGGTGACCGATGCCTGCCGCTTACGGCAGATTTTGATCAACTTACTGGGTAATGCCGTGAAATTTTGCGCTAAAGGTGAAATTAGCCTTGAGGTCAGGCGCGATGGCGAGCAGTTACGCTTTGTGATTTGCGACAGCGGCCGCGGGATTGCTCCTGCCAGCCAGGCTGCGGTTTTCACCGCTTTTTACCAGCTGGATCACAGCATTGAGGGTAGCGGGCTGGGGCTGCCCCTTGCGCGGCAGCTGGCACAGCTGCTCAACGGCAAACTGGAGCTGGAAAGCACGCCGGATATCGGCACCAGCGTATCTCTCTGGCTGCCACTGGGCGAGTACCATGCGCCGCCGCCGCTGGATATCTGCGTGCGGGCGCCAGTAGTGTTACACCGTCAGCTGGCGGCCTGGGGTATCCGTCCGCAGTTGCCGGATCCGGCACACAGCAGCACGCTGAACGATCGGGAACTGACATTCCTGCCCGGCAAACTTTATCAGCAGCTAACCGCCTTGCCCTGCGCCGCAGAAGAAGCTCCGCTAACCACGCCGCCGTGGCGGCTGCGTATTTTACTGGTCGATGATGCTGCGCTTAATGGTGAAATTATGATCGCTATGCTACGCCGCCTGGGTCAGCAAGTCTGCTGGGCTGGCAATGGTCGCCAGGCGCTGGCGCGCGGCCGGCAAACCCGTTTTGATCTGGTGCTGATGGATATTTGCCTGCCGGATATCAGCGGTATTGGCTGCACCCGGCGCTGGCGCAGCGATAGCAAAAATCAGGATCCCGACTGTATGATCGTCGCGCTTTCCGCCAGTACGACAGCCGCCACCGGCCTGCGTTGCCAGCAGGCCGCTATCCGCCAGTTGCTCAAGCCGGTCAGCCTGGCGCAGCTGGTGGAGTGCATCAGCCTGGCGGCAGAGTACCAACTGCAGCGCAATATCCCTTTGCAGGAGCAGTATCCCACCAGCGGCGATGCCCTGTTATCCCTCAGCGATAGCGGGCTACATGATAAAATAACGGCTTTCATTGCTGAGCTATTCAGCGATATTGAGAATAATTTTGACGATCGGACACAACTCGCCGCCCTGCTGCACAGGCTAAAAGGCTGCCTCGGTCAGGCGGGGCTGGCAGAACCCTTAGTTGCTGTCGGTGAGCTGGAACAGCGGCTGCGGGGCGGCGCGACGCTGCAGCGCGCAGAGTTTGCCGCACTGCGCCAGCGCATATCCGCGCTATTATCTGTCGCCCGCTAAGCGGCAGTGTGGCCATTTTTCACAAGGAGTCAGAAAATGACCGATTATCGCCTGCTGCTGGTGGATGACCATCAGCTGATTGCCGACGGGCTTATCAGCATCCTCT
The DNA here is from genome assembly GCF_047308185.1 of Pantoea sp. B65. Taxonomy (NCBI): domain Bacteria; kingdom Pseudomonadati; phylum Pseudomonadota; class Gammaproteobacteria; order Enterobacterales; family Erwiniaceae; genus Pantoea; species Pantoea sp. B65. The sequence continues at coordinate 394,998 of NZ_JAHXPU010000045.1, read as the reverse complement.
CGCGTTATCCTCGTTTCAGGGTGGTGGCGACCATCACTCACGGGCTGGCGGTGTATAACGCCTGTCGCACGCATCAACCAGACATTATGGTGCTCGATCTTGGGCTGCCGGGAATCAACGGTCTGGATCTCATCCCCCAGCTGCGCCAGCGCTGGCCGGAAATGCGTATTCTGGCCTATACCGCCAGCGATGAGGAGCATATGGCCGTGCGGACGCTCTCTGCCGGAGCGATCGGCTATGTGGTGAAGAGCAGTTGTCAGCAGATAGTGCTGGCGGCATTACAAACCGTAGCGGTGAATAAACAGTATATCGATCCGGCGCTGAATCGCGCGGCGATCCGCAACGCCTTACAGCAGCATCAGTCACCGCACCGGTTGCTTACCGTGCGTGAGCGCCAGATTCTGCAGATGATTGCCGCCGGGTACGCCAGCCGGATGATTGCCGATTTACTCTGTATTAGCATCAAAACCGTTGAAACCCACCGGCTGAATATTATGCGCAAGCTTAACGTCCATAAAGTGACGCAACTGCTTAACTGCTCGCGGCGCCTCGGTTTGCTGGCCAATTAAGCGACGCAGAGTAGTGATAAAAAATCTCAACTCATCGCCTTATCTCATCGGGTACAATTGCCGCAGAAGTGTTGGCATTCATTATCTACAGGAGCAAATAATGCAATATCCGCGTGTCGGTGTGGGGGTGTTGATTTTCCGCCAGGGAAAACTGCTGCTCGGTTGCCGCCAGGGCAGTCACGGAGCGGACAGCTGGTCAGCACCCGGCGGCCATCTTGAGTTTGGCGAGTCGGTTGAAGACTGTGCCCGGCGCGAAGTGCTGGAAGAAACCGGTTTGCAGCTGAACAGTGTTCAGCGAGGCCCCTATACCAACGATATTTTTATTGATGAGCAGAAGCACTACCTCACTCTGTTCGCGGTGACGCATGATCCGGTCGGCGAGCCGCTGCTGTGTGAACCCGATAAATGCCGCGGCTGGCAGTGGTTTGATCTTCATCAGCTACCGCAACCGCTGTTTATTCCGCTGCAAAACCTGCTGCAACAGCATGGCGCCGATCAGCTTATTCGCCTGGCGCAGCCGGTGAGCGCCTGATAAATCGCGCCGGTTGTATACAGAAATTTTATATCTGTCGGGCTGATTTTTATGCCGGTTTTATCTGCAAAGCACTAAGGTTTAGCCTATCGATTATTGCTTTCTGGCTGGACCATAAATCATGAAAAGCCTTGCTTTCCCGATGGTGTTTTGCCTGATGAGCCTGCTAGCCCCTGCCACCAGCCGGGGCGTCTCGCCCCTTCCGGCGCATGACGATAGTCAATTCACCGCCGCACAACGGGCGGAGATAGGACGTATCGCGTCCGATTATCTGCTGGCTCATCCGGAAATTATGCTGCAACTGCAGCAAAAAATGGCGCAGCAAAATGCCAGCCACTCTGCTGCCAGCTCATTGCCATGCGGCAATAACCGTCATATTTCGCCGCAGGCTGACCACCGGTAACCAGCGCCGGGGGGGACCGCCGCTGCAAGCCGGAAACACACCGGCTACCGACGCGCCTTGCGCTACCTTTTGCTCTGCCCCGCTTCCAGGTCCGTGGACGGTGGCGCCTGGGGGTGGCTGTAGAAAAAAGGAATATACCCGGCCCCCAGCGCAACACCAATCATCATACTTTTAAAAATATCCGCAAACGGCACGGCATTCACCGCTGAGTATGCCGAGCCAAACAACGATGCCCGGGCGGCAATGGTATTCAGTAACTGATCGCCAGCGGTTTGATAATCAATCTCTTCCCGCGGCCGCAACCTGAGGTTCAGGCTGACGGCAGGATTATTTTGCGCCTGCGCGTTAAGGCCACGATAAGTCAGCTCATCTGCTGATTCACCGATAGTGTTGATGATTGCCTTACCTAGCATATTGGCCAGCGCGCTGCCCAGTAAGGGCTCCAGCGCCTGCGCCAGCATGGTCATCCCTTCCGAAACCAGTATCTGGTTGCCGCTATACACCAGCGCCGATTTGCCGCAGACCTGCAGATTAAGCTCCGGCTGGTTATTATCCGACAGTTGCAGGAAATACTGGGTGGCATCTCTGAATGGGACATAAATAAACACCGCGGCGATCAGCGCATTGGCCGCCAGAGCAACGCCGCCGCTGGCGACTAACGCTGAGCTTGCGCCGGTAATCAGTACAATATTCGCCAGTCGCGCGCTGAGACTGGCAGGCGTCTGGTTTCCGGCGCGAAAATCCCGGGCAATACCGGCCAGTTGCAACGCGATCGGCATGGCAATGGCGATAGCGCCCAGCGTAACGGAGGTGCTGGCCGGCGTATTTTTTAATAGCACCGGCAAAACATTCTTCGCCACATATTCCCGCAACGCCGTGGGGATCCCCACCGATAGCAAGTTGCGTCCTATCACCAGTGCGATGTTCTCGCCATGACGTTGCAGCGTTGCCAGTATTTGCGCGGAACTCACCGGCAGTGAAGCGTTGCGCCAGTTAACCGGATCGACAACGTCGCACTCCGGAATATCAATCACCACATCAGCCTGCTGACAATAAATCAGCATTCCCGGCATCTTTTCATTATTATTGATATCTAAAACCGGCTGCGGGAGGGGAATGCCGGTATCGGCATATGCGTCGTCGGTAATATAATTAACGTTCTGATAGTTAATATTTTCCTGCTGCGGATTTTGGGTTATCAGCAGTGTGCTGGCCCAGGATGAATGACGTCGCATGTCATGCTGCGGCACGCTAAGCAGTGACAGGCCATCAGGTACCGATATCGCCCGACGTAAACTACCGAGATAATTATCATCCTGAACCTGGGGAGATAAATCTGGCAGGCTTAAATGCGGCTGATAATTATATTTACTGCTGTTGTCGGTGATCATTCCATGCTCCTTATTATGGTTAAGGAAGAATTAACCACCACTCTCCCTCAGGATATCTAAGCGTAGAGGGACAGAAATATCAGACTTGCAAAAAAAGCTCTTCAGCCGCAGGGAAGCGGCATAGGAAATACTTATATCTGGGTCATCATGGGTTATTATGGGTTATTTCTCGTTCAGCCTGTGCGCCAGAGGATAATATCCCCGGCCCGGCTATCATATCGCGGATATGATGGTGGTTAACGCTGTTTTTTTACCGCAAAAGCCCCCGAACGGGGGCAACAATCGCCGGCTGGCAGCTAAATTTTACCCATACCCTGTTGCTGCTAAAGCAAGGTTAGTCCTTTAGCTTAGTGATTTATTATTGGATACCCTATTGCGTGGCGATAGCGGTAAGTTTTTTATCGGTCGCCTTTTCTTCTGCCAGCGTATCGGCAAGTAATTGCGCCGCCTGCTGGTAGCCAAGCTTAAGGGCCATAGCATGCAGAGTACCGTAAGTGGCGATTTCATAATGTTCAACTTTTTGCGCCGCACCTATTAACCCGGCATCCCTCACCGGTCCGGCCGCCACCGATTCGATAATTTCCTGTGCCTCTTCTGCCAGACCTTCAAGGGCGTGACACTTCATACGCTGAATGCGTACCCCTTCGGTACTTTCTGCCAGCTGATCGAGACGTTCAATCTGACCTTCCGTCTCTTCCAGATGTTGCCGGAAAGCAGCAACCAGCTGTTCATCGCTGGCGGCGCGCGCCAGTTTCGGTAACGCACGCTTTATTTGTTTTTCTGCACTATAAATATCAGATAAGTCATGGTTAAACAGATCTTCCAGAGTTTTGATGGTCATCATTCTCTCCATTCAATAAGGGGGTATTTACGACACAACTTAAACGTTAATCAGTTTATTCACTTTCACCATCAACGCGCAGCGTAGAAATAACCGACACGCTCTTTCATTCAGCAGATAAGCGAATAAACGGTGAGATTAATAAAGCGAATTTTCTTTCACTCGCTTTCTGCAGAGAAAATACCGCTCCACACAGTTCAGCCGGTAACCAGCCGCATTCACGGCTGGTCAGCAGCTGTTAGCAGGAGCTCATTGGCAGTAGCGTAATTACTCTTTGTCAGAGCCATGACTACTCTGCCCACCTTTTTTACCGGCTTCTGAGGCTCTTTCACGATCGTTTTTAAAATTACCACCGCTATGCTGCCCGCCTTTTTTTCCTGCTTCCGCGGCTTTTTCACGATTTTCAGCGAAGTTTCCTGAGCCACCACGATGTTCAGTCATAACTATTCCTCTTCGTTTATTAAAAGATCACACTGACCTTCCAGAGAGTAATTCAATTCTGTCTGCCCGTGTGCGTTACGCACTACTAAATCTAGCAACAGGCGCTATAATTTCAAGCGAGGCGCTTAACCGCAGCGGCCTGAAAACCGATCGAAAATTAACCAGTCATTATCAATAAATTGCGTGGTCAAAAACCACTTTTCGTCACTTAATGAGCGGGTTTGTACATATTTAATTACATAATTAAAAAATTTAATTCATCAACAGAACACCACGTAATTTTTAGTGGCGCCATAATCACGTAATAAGAACATGGTTTTTCACAGCGCAACCGGTTAGCGGCAATAACCACCACGATTTTAGCGATGAAATAACCCGTTTTTAATATTTAATTAGCGGATAAATAATAGATACAGCCGAGGGAAATGGCTGTTATAAAGTATATTAGCTGTTAAAGCTTACCTGCTAAGAAAATAAGCAATTATCAGAAAATATATTCTGTCCATATTCAGATCGACCATTGATGATGCCGGTTATTGACTTAACCCGTCAGGGTATTATCAGCGATATCCGTCCCCGCTGGCCGGATAACTTCTCTGGCTTCCAGCGCGGTCGCTATCCTGTGCCCCAGTGGGGTTAATATGATATTACTATTCCCCAGATTAGCCTCAATAAGCTGTTCTGTTTTTAACTGTTCAACCAGATCATTAAATTCTTGCCTGGTGATATAGTGCTTTTGCTCCGACGACAAATAAGCATAACTGGTGCCAAACTGCGCTTCTCTGTCCCCTATTACCCTGATTAGCATGCGCAATTTTTTCTCATATTCACCCGCAGACGCCAGTGAATCAATCAGTACCTCCTCGCGACTTTTTATCTCTTCGGAGAACCTTTCGTCATCAAGATTAATGGTGACGATGTTCTCACCACCCGCCGTCAGCTGCGGGGGCCGGTCGTCAGCAAATACCGGGGTTGTCGGATGATCGCCAGCGTTAATATGATACCAGGCGGTTAATTGCGGCGGAGCAGGTCGATATGCTGGCGGCTCAACTAACAAAGGACGGGTTGCTGTTGCGGTGGTGGTAGTCGTATTTTTTAATATCTCTTCTGCCGCCTGTTTTAGCTGGCTAAATTCGCGCTGCAGCAGATCGGCAATCTGCGCTAAAACCCGATCATTATCAATCGGCAGACGCATTTGAGATGCGGCAGTGATGATGAATATCTCTACCGGCAGTTCCCTATTGGTGCTGGCCAGCGCCAGCTGGTTGGTTTGATCGATCAGTGCTGCGCAAAACTGTTTCTTCTGTATCGCTGACTGATGACAAAATTCCTCAACCGATAACGCTCTTTCCGCCGTGGGTACCGCAGCGGAAGCGGACGTTGCCGACCTCAAGGAAGAACCAATATTGATTGTCACCGCAGCATTACCCACCTGTATCACCTCGCCGGCGACCTGTCGCCGGGGCGGGTAAACGCTGTCCACTGACCTTATTACCAACGCATTATTCACCGGCGTGTGATTGACTCCGTCCATAATGGGGCCCCTTTGCAGCAGATTATTCAACGTATGTTCAATTCGCCAGTCATCGGCTGCATAACGTTAGCAGCTACTGGCGCAGAATGTCTTGCGCAAAAAGCTCAGCGCAATCGCCGCAGGAAGGGATTTTATCAGCGGCGATGGCAGAGCAGGCAGGCGTAACCGGTTTATGGGATCAGTTTTTGCGCGCGCAGCTTATCAAACAGGTCGAAAAACCCATCACGGGTACACTGATAGCCCGTGAAACCTGCTTTGCGGCTTTTGCTGATATCGGTAAACACCTCCATCGGCCGCCCCAGATCGGCATCAGTATGCCACCAGGAAGCCAGCTTAGTGATGTCCGCCTGTTGTAAACCATATTCGGCGGCAATCGCCTGCCAGCGTGCCGCGGCATCCTGCATCCGTCCTGCCAGCGGCTGCATTTCTCCGCTAAAGGGCACCGCTTCGATGGCAAAGTAATCGGCGATCTGTGTCCACATCCATTGCCAGCGGAACACGTCGCCGTTTACCACGTTGAAATCCTGATTCACCGCCTGTTTACTGCCGGCGGCCCACAGTAGCTGATCGGCCAGCAGACGCGCATCCGTCATATCGGTAACGCCATACCATTGGGCGGCAGAACCAGGAAACACAAACGGCTGCCCACTCTGTTTGCACAGCGTGGCGTACACCGCCAGTGTTTGTCCCATATTCATCGCATTACCCAACGCATAACCAATAATGGTGTGCGGGCGATGGACGCTCCAGCTGAAATGGTATTTTTCGGCCGCGGCAAACAGTTCATCTTCCTGGGCATAATAGAAATTATCTACCGGCTGACGCCCCTGCTCTTCACGGAACGGCGTGAGCGGCACGTCGCCTTTGCCATAGGCATCGAACGGGCCAAGGTAGTGTTTCAGACCGGTCACCAGCGCCGCATGGCCGCCCTGTAACCGCTTGCCCAGCGCGTCAAGCACATGGCGCACCATGGCGCCGTTAACACGGATATTTTCCTGTTCATTTTGCTGGCGCGCCCAGACGCTGAAAAACACCTTATCGATTTCAATGCCCTGCAGCGCCTGGCTGACTGCGGCCTGGTCGGTAAGATCGGCGGTCAGCGCGATGCACCCCTGCGGCACCGGCGTTTTACCGCGCGACAGGCCATAAACCTGCCAGCCCTCAGCCAGTAAACGCGTCGCCAGCGCACTGCCTGCCACGCCGCTGACGCCAACAATTAATGCACGTGATGTCATGATTTTGCTCCTGTAAGTGATAACAGAAAGCTTAATATGGAATTAAATTCCTATCCCGGTTATAAATTCATAAATTTCACGACAAAAATTCATTAATCTATGATTTCCAGCGACCGCCTGAAAGGGATCACCCCCTTTGTTATCAGCGTAGAGACCGGCAGCTTCACCGCAGCGGCGGAGAAACTGCATTTAAGTAATTCAGCAGTCAGCAAAAGTATTGCCCGACTGGAAGAGCGCTTAGGTTCGCGGCTATTCGATCGCACCACGCGCAGCCTGACGCTAACCGATGCCGGCCAGGCGTTCTACCAAACCTGCAGCCGGGTTCTGGAGGAACTGAGCGCGGCGGAATCGCTACTGGCGCTACAACGTAATCGTCCGGCTGGTCGCCTGCGTCTTGCCTTACCGCACTCTTTTGGTCGCCTGCAGGTTATGCCGCTACTTAACCGTTTCTGCCATGAAAATCCCGGGGTGCAGCTGAATATCACATTTACCGACCGCTTTATCGATATTCTGGAAGATGGCATTGATGTCGCCGTGCGTATCGGCGGTCCGGGCGACTACCCCCCGTCGCTGGGCTACCATTTTCTCGGTAAGGAGCTACTGATGTTTTGTGCGTCTGCCGACTATATTCGGCAGCATGGCGAGCCTTTATCTGCCGCGGAATTGACGCAACATCGCTGCGTGGTCTATGCCCGTCACGATGGCAGCCCGATGCCATGGAGCTTTATGGCGGCAGACGGGCGCCTTCTGAGTCGCGAGATTGCCCCGGCGATGGCGCTGGGTGATGGTGAGGCGCTGCTGGCCGCGGTGAGTGACGGGCTGGGCATTGCACAGATGGCCAGCTGGCTGGCGCGCGCCGCGCTGGAAACCGGGCAACTGGTGCCGCTGCTGGCCCCGCTGACAGTGGCTGGTTTACCGCTGTATCTGCTGTGGCCGCGTAAAAAACAGCAAATGCCGAAAGTTGAGGCGCTGATCGAGGCGCTGAAGCAGCTAAAAATTCAGTAAATCTGCCCCCCTGTGCGCGGGGAATGTATCGGTCATGCAGCCGCCTGCGCTGAGTGCCAGTACTGACGCCGCCGGCATTGCCGGCGAAAACGATGTTGTCACCGGGAGGGCGTATCGCTTTTGACCGGCGGCAGAGATAAAATAGCCCGCAATATCGCGGTATTATCCTCTGTTGTCACCACCGGTGGTGACCGAGATCCGCACGGAGCAGTGACCAGGTCTACGGCCTGGTGGAAGCAGGATCACAGGAGAGACAAAACGGTGAATCAGTATCAGCGTGATCATATTGCGACGGTGGTCGAGACCCTCTACGGCAAAAACCAGGGGCTGGCGGTGATGCACATCGACCCGGTGATCCGCGACTCATGGCAACGCTGCGTCAATTCTCACGGTCTGGATCCCTTTCGTATGCAGGAAGCGCAGATTTTATCTGCCAGCGAACTGCACACGCATCGCGAACCCCTCGACGAGTTTTGTCAGTTTGCGCATCATGGCATGACACAGCTGTATCAGCAGATTGCGCCAGCCGGCTATGTGGTATTGCTGGCCAATGCCGAAGGGGTCACCCTCGATTATATTGGCGATAAAAACGCCGCCGTCCGCTTACGCCGCGCAGGACTGTTTCCCGGCGCCCAGTGGACCGAAGCCCAGGCCGGAACCTGTGCCGTCGGCACCGCACTGGCCACCGGACGCGCGCTGACCGTGCATCAGCACGATCATTTTGATGCCACCCATATCCCGCTTACCTGTAGCGCCGTGCCGTTGTTTGATTCCACCGGACCGCTGAAAGCCATTCTCGATATCTCGGCGCTGCGCTCGCCACAGCCAAAAGAGAGCCAGTATCTGACGCTGCAAATTGCCCGGATGGCGGCGTGGCAGATTGAACAGGCATGGTTCAGCCATCGTCACCACCATCACTGGGTGCTGAAACTAAGCCTGACGTCCTCGTTTGTCGATGTCAGCCCCGACTTTATGCTGGCATTCGATGCCTCCGGCTGCCTGACCGGCCATAACCACCGCGCGCAACGTATGCTGGAAGCCGAAATGGGCTTTGTCCCCGGCGCGCCGCAGGCGACCAGCCCGCTGATCGGGCTGCGTTTTGAGCAAATATTCCAGCAACCGTTTGACCGGCTACCGGGCTATCTGTCCATGGATGGCCGCCAACCTGCGCTTATCGCGCTGCTTAACAGTGGTCGGGCGCTGTGTATCAGCGTGGTGGCGCCGCCGCAACGGCCGCGCGCGCCACTGCACCCCTCCAGTACGCCGCTGCCGGAAGCCCTTGCGGCGCTTAACAGCGGCGATGCGACGCTGCAGCGCCAGTTACAGCGTGCTGCCCGGCTGCTGGACAGCGCCATTAATCTGGTGGTTCAGGGTGAGACCGGCACCGGCAAAGAGTATTTCGCCAAAGCGTTTCATCAGGCCAGTGAACGCCGCGCTATGCCCTTTGTCGCGGTTAACTGCGCGGCTATCCCGGCGACGCTAATCGAAAGTGAACTATTTGGCGCCATGCCCGGCAGTTTTTCCGGCGCCAGCAGCAAGCCGAAACGCGGTCTGATTCAGGAGGCCAGTGGCGGCACCCTGTTTCTGGATGAAATTGGCGATATGCCGCTGGAGATGCAGTCGCGACTGTTGCGCGTACTGGCTGAACATGAAGTGTTGCCGGTGGGCGCTTCGCGCCCGATAGCCGTTGATATCCGGGTGATTTGCGCGTCTCACTATCAGCTTGAACAACGCGTTGCCGCCGGGCATTTTCGCGCCGACTTATACTATCGCCTGAACGGCGCTCAGATCAGCCTGCCGCCGCTGCGCGAACGCAGCGATCTTGACGTGGTGATTGAGCGCATGTTATCCGGCACAGCGGTTTTAGCGGCGGATGCGCGTCAGCGCCTGCTGCAACATCACTGGCCGGGAAACTTGCGCGAATTACGTAATGTACTCGACTATGCGCAACAGATGGCCGACCAGCACCATATCGGCGTGTACGATCTGCCAGACAGCTTTCAGCATCCGCGCGCATTACTGCCGCAACCACCAACCGTTCAGCGCCAGCGGGTGGCAGAGGATGTCGCGTCAGAGATTGAAGCAGAACGGCTGATGCAGGCGCTGACCGCGGCGCAATGGAATCGAACGGCGGTGGCCCGCCAAATGGGAATTAGCCGGATGACACTCTACCGTCATATGCGACGTTTAGGTATCCGTTCCCCGCTGCTTGGGGAGGAGTAGCCAGTGCCGGGCGCTAACGCCCGGCGGTCTGCTTATTGCGGTGGACGGACGAGAATTTTGACCTGTTGCTTTTCACGCACCAGGGCTTCAAAACCTTCGGCGACAATATCATCCAGCTCAATTTTCTTGGTCACCAGCTTATCCGCCTGGAAATAGCCCTGCGTCATCAGCTCCATCACCGCCGGGAAAATATGGCGATAGGCGATAATACCTTTCACTGAACGCTCTTTCAGCACCAAGGTATTAGGATTGAACGCCGCTTCGCCTTCCCAGATCGACACGACAATGGTCTCGCCTTCATAGCGGGTACTGTTAATACATTGCTTCAGGACCGCCGGCACGCCGGTTACTTCAAAGGCGACATCGACGCCGCCTTCGGTCAGCTGGCGAATCACTTCAACCGCATCCTCTTTGGTCGGATCGATCACCCGACGCGCCCCCAGTTCCTGCGCTTTCGCCGCGCGTTGTGGCGACAGTTCAACCACATAGATTTCGGCAGCACCAGCCGCGCGCAGTGCTTCAATCAGCAATAGACCTATCGGGCCGGCGCCAAATACCGCGGCTTTGCCGCCGACTTTCAGCGTGCTCATGCGTACCGCATGCAGCGCCACGGCCGCAGGCTCAACCAGCGCCCCCTGCTCCCAGGAGAGCGCATCCGGCATGCGGTGCACCATATGCTCTTGCACCACCGTGTAGGAGGCGAAGCCGCCGCCGCCGCCGGATAAGCCGTGGAAGCCCAGCCCTGCGCACAGGTTATACTTCTGTTCACGGCAGGCCGGGCACTTACCGCAGGAGAGAATCGGCTCGACCACGACGCGATCGCCGACTTTCACTTTGCTAACGCCAGCGCCGACGTCCACTACTTCACCGGAAAACTCGTGCCCCATGACGATTGGTGCAATATCACCACTGATCGGATGCGGCTTTTCTACCGGGACGAAAATCGGCCCGGCGAGATATTCATGTAAATCGCTGCCACAGATCCCGGTCCAGGCGACTTTGATTTTAACCTGTCCGGCGGCTACCTGAGGTTCGTTAATATCTTCGACTTTAATATCGCGCGCGCGATGCCAACGAGCAGCTTTCATCAACTTCTCCATTACGACAGAAATAAACAGTGCCTGACCCGCACCATTACCGGTGCGGGTGAAGGTATCCCTGTCGGGTATAGCGAAATCCATGCCAGCTTTCTGTTACCGCGGCCGCGGTCAGCGCAGCCGAAAAATAGCGTGAGATGTCAGTGGCTTGTTCTTTATTTGTAGCCACCGCCAGCAAAACCGACACCAGCCATTAACACCTTAGTTACAGCTGTAACAGGTTACGGTTGTCACCGGGTTACAGCACAGAGAAAGGTTTTTTGCTGGCGCCGCCGGCACAGCGAAGCTCTTCGCTATGCCGCTTACCACGGGTATTACTCATCCAGCAGCACGGCAAAACCGCCGTAGATCATCCGTTTGCCGTCAAACGGCATCTGATCGCCCATCGCTTTCATCCGTGGATCGGCCATTAGCTTCTGGTTTGCCTCATCACGGACCTGTTTAGACGGATATTCAATCCAGCTAAACACCACCTCTTCATCCTCCTGCGCTTTTACCGCGCCGCGGAAATCGGTGACCGTTCCCGGCGGGACATCATCGCCCCAGCACTCGACAATACGGATGGCGCCAAACTCTTTAAACAGCGGGGCCGCTTTGGCGGCCAGCTGTCGGTAAGCCTCTTTATTTACGGCTGGCACCGCCACCACAAAACCATCAATATAGTTCATCGGCAACTCCTTGATTCAGGTTGAGGAAGCGGGCTGGCGTTAGCCAGTCCTGAGGTAATTTTAGCCTCCCGGCGATCGATGCCACAGATAGTTGCCACTTTTAGGCTTTATTCTGGCGTTTGATTTGCCATTATCAGAACTAAAGTAATTATAATCTCAGATAAAACATTATTTTCTGCCTCAGGCATGGTCACATAAGGGCCCTTATACGTGGCAAAATCATTTTTACGCAGCGGAAACCTGGATGCGGTACTGGCGTTGGGGGAGAATGGGCAACCGGTTTATGCCTCAGCCCTGCAGCTACGCGAGACATTGCGCCTGCGGAAACAGCAAAAAATCGCCGATTGCCTGGCGATCCCTCAGCCCAATGAGAGCGGCGATCGCATCGACTGGTATGCGCCGTTCAGCGGCAGAGTAAAGTCATGGATTGCCGCCAGTGATAGCGAGCGCGCATCCGCCATTAACCTGCTGGAAAGTTACCAGAACAGCGTCAGTGAGATTAGCCAGCGCGCGCAGAACGCGGAAAAACCGGCCATGCAACTGTTCGGCGTGTTGCTGAGCAAGGCTTTTCAGTTTCCCGACCAGAACTATATCTACCTGGTGGATGGCAAACCGGTGATCACTTTCTGGGGATTCGTCGACCTCGATAAAAAGTCCCGTACAGATGCGCTCGATTGCCTGCGCGCCACCCTGCAAGTTACCCTGCCACCGCTGGTTGCGGTACCCGCCGCGACGCCTGCGGCAGCGCTGCCGCTGGTCGCCCCTGTCGCCCCTGTCGCCCCTGTCGCCCCTGTCGCCCCTGCGGCGGCCGTCGCCGCGTTGCCTGAACCTGAGAGACAACCTCCGCTGGCAGCAACCCCGGCGCCAGCCGCTGCACCAGCGGCGGTGGTCGCGAAACATGCCGCTGGCAACTGGCGCCGCTTCTGGTGGCTGTTGCCGCCGCTGGCGATGGCCGGCGCGTTTGCTGCCTGGCAGCATCAGCAGGATGCGGCGG